>DASXMT010000390.1:0-4711 GCA_036495505.1 Acidimicrobiales bacterium
ATTTGTGGAGGCGGCGGGGTCTACCCACCCGTCGCTCATCGACCAGTCCCACTACATGGACGCCCGCTTCGGCGTGACCAATATCCCGCAGGTCATCTGGATTGATGAGAACAGCACGATCGTCCGACCTGCCGAGCCCGCCAGTCCCATGCCGGTCGGTGAGGAGGCATGGGGGATGGTCGAGCTCATCGGGGGGCTGGAGGATCGGGAGCGCTACGTGACGAGGGTACAGGACTGGGTGGAAAAGGGCGCCGACAGCCGCTACGCGCTCTCACCGGAGGAGGTGGTTGCCCGGTCGCCGGCCCGCCCGCCGGGCCTATCCGAAGCGGCCGCCCACTTCGAACTTGCCCAGTACCTGTGGCGCCAGGAGGGCTTTTCCGAGCGGACGATCGCCCATTTCAACGCCGCCCAGGAGCTGCAGCCGGACAACATAACGTACAAGCGCCAGGCCTACTCAGCGCTGGCCGTCTCCCGCGCCGGGGGCGATGACGCCGACGGCTGGACCCGCTTCCGGCAGGCTCCTGAGGAGGGAGAGGACTGGCCATTCGTTTCCGACTTCAACAGCGACATGGTTCGCTTCGAGCCTGAGCTGGCGGCCCGACTCAACCTGCCCGGCGCCGGGAACGACTAGTCCGCTCGTTTGCCGCACCCGCTTGAGGTACGCCAGGCTCGTGACGAGCCTCGAATCAACGGCTGATGGGGTGCCTCACAAGAGGGCCACGATCGTCAGCACTACCAGCACTGATAGATAGACCGCCACCACCACGACGACACCGATGGGCAGATCCGCGTAGGTGTCCCTAGCCAAGGCGCGATGCGACCGCGCGGCCCGGATGGTGCCCCCGATCACGAAAAACAGGGCTAAGGCGCCATAGCCGGCCCCGAGGGCCAGAAACCTTGTCCGAGGGAGACCGGAGAGGTGGGGGACGAGTCCCCCTACGCCCAGTGCGACCGCGGCGGCAGCGATGCCCGTACGCCACCAGGCCAACAGCGTCCGTTCCTCGGCGAAGTAGGTTCGGCGAGAGGCGGGCGGGTAGTGACCAGTTGGTTCATCGTCGGGCATCGCTTCCTATCTTTACTTCAGGGGGTCGAGCTCGCTCAAAATCCCGAAATGCCCTTGCCGATGAGCAAGACGGCGATGACCAGGATCAACACCGCCATGACGCCGGCGTTGTTGGCCCGAAGCCAGACGTCCATCGACTCCAGGGGTCGCTGGGCCCGGTTCCCAAGGATCCGGTAGAGCACGACGGGCAGCACCACTGTCGAAATGGCCAGCAACACGAACACGACAGCGGCCACGACCTTCCCACCGCTCGACGCAGGAGCGCCGGCGATCGCGAGCCCGCCCCCTACGATCATGATCAGGTTCTTCGGGTTGATCGCCGATAGGCCGATCCCGAGCGCTCCACTCTTGACCGGAGTGATGCCCTCGATGGACTGTAGCCACTTTGGCAATGAGGCCTGCTCACCTGGGCCGGGCCGCTCCCTCCAGTGCCGAAGCCCGACGAACAACAAGAGGACACCGAGCACGAGCTTGGCGATCGAGACCCCGTGGGACGGTCCACCCCCCGAGTCGGTGCCGATGGCCCCCGAGGCGGCGATGATGATGGCGGTAGCGCCGGCGACGCCGACGACCCAACCGACAGCAAAGGCCAGACTGTTGGTTCCGGCCTTCTTGGACAGCAGCATCAAGATCACGGCGATGATCGGGATCGGGCTGATCGCTACCCCGATGGCGAAGGTGATGCTGTCGCCGATTGCCTGACCCATAGTTCCCCCTGGTTATGTTAAGTGTGCCGATAGTGCGTCAACGGCGGCGCGAACGGTGGGATAGAGGCGGGGGAGTGGCTTGGGTCGGTGACCATCAGGACATCGCGCACCCGGGCAACGCCTCGGGCCGGATGTCCCCGGCCAGGCTGCGGAGCATCATGGCCGGCACAAGCAATGAGAGCTACCAACCCGGGGGAGCCGCCGGCGAGACTCTGTCGAGCCTGCGCCGACGGCATCGGTCATCGGACTGTCCCCCTGTGGGAGCCGGGGTGGCCGGTCCCTAGTGTCCCGAAATCACTCGGCAGGCGAGCTATGAGTTGAGGATGCGTGTCTTCCGCGCCTGGAATTCCTCTTCGGTGATAGCGCCCCTGTCTTTGAGATCGGCAAGCTTGGCGATCTCGTCGGCATTGCTCGTACCACCAGCATCTGCTGTCTCCCGAACATAGGAGTTGAAGGCTTCTTGCTGGCGCTTGACCTGCTGCGCCGCCCGCTCGTGCATCCCGCCACCACGAACAATGAGGTAGATCAGTGCGCCGAACAAGGGGAGGATGATGATCACGATGACCCAAAGCGCCTTGGACAATCCCCCCATGTCGTGGCTACGGAAAATGTCCGCGAAGATCAGGAAGATCAAGTAGATCCACACGAAGAAGGCAAAGAACTCCAACATCGACCAGAAGATGTCGAGCAGTGGATATGACGATGCGAACATTCTTTGCTCCCCGCGTTTCAATCGCCGACCTCGTGCCGACGGAATTCGCATTGATAGTAGACCGCATCGCCCGAGGCGCGCCTGGACCTGGTGGGTTTCGAATCAGTTGGTGCCGGTGGCTACCGATCAGTGTCGGCTCGCTGTCGGCCGGCCGTGACATTGTTTGATCTATCGACGCTCCCACAGGGGCATGGACTATCTCGAGGTGCGGACGTGAAGGCGGCCACCACTTCATCGGCAAATTGTCCATTCTGGGTCAGTTGTCGAAACTGGGGAGATGAACCGCCAGCCGATCCGGAGTTCGCGTAGCTCGGCCACGTGAAAGGACAGCCGGGATCGAAGACGAATTCGACGTCGCACGGCCCGTAGTCGAGTCCGGCGATCAACGGACGGATGGCTCGGTCATGTGGGCTGCCTCCTGGTGCAAGGCTCCACGACAAGCCGGGGTCGAGCCGCGAATCCACCGTGGAGGTGGCCTCGTCCATACGGCGCCCTCCACCCCGGACCACCACGAAGCCAGTCACTGTCAGGCCTGGTCGTACCCATGCTGCCGCTTGCTACGCTCGTTCACGGCCGACCCTCGGGCCACCACGGCCTATCATCGACGAGGACCGGAAAGGGACATACTGGAGAACGCATATGGTGACCGTCTCGCAGAGCCCGGCGGCCGTCGCCGGGCCACCGGTGGCCCAGCCAGTGCTGACGGCGCTGACGGCAAGCGCCATCTTCCTCGTCCTGACGATCGACGATGGCGGTGAGCCGGCGGTCCAGGACCTGCTCGCCGACCTGTCCGGACTGGCCCGCACCGTCGGCTTCCGTTCACTTGAGGGTGGACTGGCCGTCGTGGCTGGGGTGGGATCGGCGGCCTGGGACCGTCTCTTCGCTGGCCCTCGGCCGGCCGAGCTACACCCGTTCCGCGCCCTCGACGGTAGTCGGCACCGGGCGGTGGCGACCCCGGGCGATCTCTTGTTCCATATCCGGGCCGCAACGATGGATCTGTGTTGGGAGCTGGCCTCCCTGGTCGTGGGCAGGCTGGCCGGGGCGGCCACGGTTGTCGACGAAGTCCATGGGTTCAAGTACTTCGATGAGCGGGATCTGCTCGGCTTTGTCGACGGGACCGAGAACCCATCTGGATCGGCAGCCGAGGCGGCGGTGACCATCGGGGCCGAGGACCCGGCATTCGCCGGGGGGAGCTACGTGATCGTCCAGAAGTACCGTCACGACATGGCCGCCTGGGATGATTTGACTGTTGAGGAGCAGGAGCGAGCGATCGGGCGGGCCAAGCTCTCCAACGTCGAAATGGCGGACGACGTCAAGCCCGCAAACTCGCATGTGGCGCTGAACACCATCGTCGAGCCCGATGGCACCCAACGCCAAATCCTACGGGACAACATGCCCTTCGGGTCGTTGGGCGCCGCGGAGTTCGGCACGTACTTCATCGGGTACGCCGCCACCCCGTCGGTCACCGAGCTGATGCTCCAGCGCATGTTCCTCGGTGACCCGCCGGCCAACTACGACCGGATCCTCGACTTTTCCACCGCGGTGACCGGCACCCTGTTCTTCGTGCCCACTGCTGACTTTCTCGACGACCCTCCCCCGTTGCCGGGCGAAGCCGATGCCGCGACAACCGCCGGGGATGGAGAGGCCGCTGCGTCGGGAGAGACCGCCCCGAGCGGGCCGGCAGGCGCAGACGACGGCTCGCTGGGAATCGGTGGGCTTGGGGGTAAGTCGGCGTAGAGCCCGGCAGGCGAGCTCGCCGGCCTCCTCTTGGAAGATGCCGGTGTGGCCGTCCGCGCTGATGGTGGCCATGCGCACGACAATGGCCTGAACATGGATTTCGGGCCGCTCGGGATTGGTGACGGCCCAGAACGAGCCGAGGGCGCTGGAAACGTTGCCACAATGGGGTTCTCGGACTTTCGCAGCAGGGGCAGTCCGGCATGGGTGACACGGATCGCGTTGGTGTCGAGCACCTTCAGCGCGTCCGGGCTGTTGAGACCCACAAGGCCGATGCCGGCGTTGTCGACGGGTACGTCCAAGCGTCCGTCGTGCTCATCGATCACACCCATGGCGGTCTCAGCGGAGCGTCGTCACGGTCATGTCTGCGCTTCCTTGTTGTTGATGGTGCGGTTACCCATGATGAGGGGTGGCTGTGCTCGCCCGACCCGACGGCTGGTGGGCCATCTTCATGCGCCGATGTCGTTGAGCTCGGCCACATCGGCCTCGGAGAGG
>DASXMT010000391.1:0-4372 GCA_036495505.1 Acidimicrobiales bacterium
AGCAAGACGCCGGTGACGCCACCGATCAGGAAGACGAACAGGAAGCCCACGCTGAACAGCATGGGTGACTTGAAGCTGAGCTGCCCGCCCCACATCGTGCCGATCCAGTTGAAGAACTTGATGCCCGTGGGCACGGCGATCAGATAGGACAGAAGGGAGAAGAACGGCAGCAGCACCACACCGGTGGTGAACATGTGGTGGGCCCAGACGCCCGTGGACAGCGCGGCGATGGCCATGGTGGCAAAGACCATGCCCCGGTAGCCGAACAGGGGCTTTCGGGAGAAGACGGGGAAGATGTCGGTCACGATCCCGAAGTAGGGCAAGGCCAGGATGTACACCTCCGGATGCCCGAAGAACCAGAAGAGGTGTTGCCAGAGCACGGGCGAACCACCGCCCGAGACCGTGAATATGTGCGTGCCGAAGTGTCTGTCGCAGAACAGCAACACCACCGCAGCGAACAGCACCGGGAAGGCGATGAGGATCAGGATGCCGGTGACCATCATGTTCCACGAGAAGATGGGAACCCGGAACATGGTCATCCCTGGGGCTCGCAGGTAGAACACGGTGGCCACCAGGTTCACGCCGGTGAAGATGGCCGAGAACCCGGTCAGGGCCAGCGCCATCAGCCACAGGTCGGCCCCGGCTCCCGGCGTGTTGGTCGCGTTGGACAGCGGAGCGTAGGCCACCCAGCCGAAGCTGGCCGCCCCTCCGGCGACCAAGAAGCCCGACAGCATGGTGATCGAGCCGGTGAGGTACAGCCAGTACGACAAGGCATTCAGGCGGGGGAAGGCCATGTCCGGGGCGCCGACCTGGAGCGGAAGGATGAAGTTGGCCAGGCCGCCGAAGGCGAAGGGCCCGGCGAACAGGTACATCATCAAGCTGCCGTGCATGGTGAACAGCTGGTTGTAGGTCTGGAACGAGACGCCCAGACCCGACGGCTGCATCAACTGGCCCCGGATGATCATGGCCATCAGCCCGGCAATGAAGAAGAGGATCAGCGAGGTGATCATGTAGCTCTTGCCGATGACCTTGTGGTCGGTCGAGGTCAGCCACTTGAGGATGCCGGTGGGTCCCTCCTCGTGGGGATGATGGAGATCCTCGCCTCCGGGGTGATCGGGCTCGTCGGGACCGATGATTCCGGGGCGTTCAGCGAGAAGGGTCATGCTGCCGCCTTTGCCGTAGAGGAGGGGGACTGAGGCGCGGGGTCCGCCGTTCCCGCCGGGCAATTGCCCTGGCCGCACCCGATTTGGTTGGGAGACGAGTTCGGGGCGGTGTTCTGCGCGCCCGAACCGGATCCCTGGAGGGTGTTCCCCTCCGCCACCTGGGTCGAGGCCCATTCGCGGAAGTCAGACGGAGTGACCGACTTGACGCTGAACAACATGTCGGTGTGGTAGAGACCGCAGAACTGCGTGCACTGGCCGTCGAAGGTGCCCAGCCGAATCACGTTCAGGTCGAAGACATTGGTCACGCCAGGCTGGGCGTAGCGGCTGAAGTTGAAGTCCCGGACGTAGAACCCGTGAATGGTGTCATCGGAGACCAGGGTGACCTGCACCGTCTCGCCCTCGGGAACGACCATCTGTGGCCCATGGTCGTTGGGGCCGTTGGTCAGCTCGCCGGCCACTCCGACGTCCAGGTTGGGGTAGTCGAAGCGCCAGCCCCACTGGAAGGCGGTGACGGTGATGTCGACCACCGGCTTGCCGTGCAGGGCGGTGGTGTCGGACGTGACCGTGGCATCGACGTTGTTCTCCGTGAGCACGGTGAAGAAGAACAGGACGGCCACGATGATGATCGGGACGATCGTGTAGGTCAGCTCGATCCCGATGTGCTCGTGGAACTGGCGAGGCATCTCGTCCGAGCGCCGCCGGTAGCGGAGAAGGGTCCAGGTGATGAGGACGCTCACGATGAGGGCCACGATGATCCCGGTGGTCATCATCCCCGAGTAGATCTTGAAGATCTCGTGCCCCTGGGTGGTGGCACCCCGGTCGGCCCAGTAGGTGGGATAGAAGTCGCAGCCGCCCAGCAGCATGGCGGCACCGAGGAGCCCGACGGCGACGAGGGGCTTGCGCTTCCAGCGGCGGCGGGAGACAGGACCGGTGCCTGCGGCGCCACGCCCGGGCACGGCATCGGCCGCCAGGGCATCCTGGCTGGGAGATGGGCCGGTTGGACCGGTCGGCGTGGCGTTCACGGCGACGACACTAGCGAACGTCGGCGTGTAATTAGAAGTTCAGATCGGACTTGTTGCCCGAGCCGCGTTCTTCCTGGTCAGAGGGCCCGCTCCTGCCTGGGTTTTGAGCCTCGAGGCCGGCTCCGAGCGCCCGTGATCGGCAGGGATGGTCAAGTTCCAATCGAGGGGGCCACGGCGATGGTGGCTCATCCCGCAACTCGGTTGATCCCGCTACCTACGTCGGCTCCTCGGGACCCTGGCTATCTCCGGTTTCCGTGAGACCATCGGCGCCCGAGCGGTCAGAACCAGATGACCCGGAGGGGCCAGGGCTTGCGCCGGAGGACCCGGGAGCTGGTCCGGTGGAGCCGCGACCTGAGCCGGAGAGCCCGGGACCTGAGCCGGAGGACCCGGGAGCTGAGCCTGAGCCGACGGACCGGGTCAGGCGACCGGTCAAGCGTCCTGCGGACCGCACCGCCCGCCCAGCCTGTGCCCTGGCCGCTGGTCCGTGCTTGTCGGCAGTGAGCGCAGCTGCTTCGGCGGCGATGCTGGCGTGTTGGGCGGCTGCACTGGCTTGGCGGCTGATCCAGCGGCCAGCGGTCTCCGTCGTGGACACCCTGTCAGTGCCTGATCGGGCGGACGCCTCGGCTCCGGTGCTCGGATGGGGATTCTCGGCCGATGCCGCCGCCTTCGCCGATGGCGCTCCCGCCGCCGGCGCCGCCACCGGCGCCCGGGCTCTTGTGCTGGCTCCTCCCTGGGGCACGGCCCGAGCCGACCCTCTGGGCGCCCGGACAGTCACGATAGTGTTGGTAAGAGTGGCGAGTCGGAAGAGCCCGATGGCGGCGAATTCGATGATGATGATGCCCGAGACATCCGGCCTGATCTGGGGAAGGATGGGCGCGAGGGCCAGCACGACGGCCACCACGCACACGGCATAGACGTGGAGCCGGCGGGGGACCACTCGCACCAGGCCGAGCGGGCCTTTGGCGGTGATGGCCAGGAGGGCGAAGACGCCTGTTCCGGCGACAAGCAGGCCCCCACGGTCGACGTGCAACGACAAGTCGGCAAGGGCCACGGCAGCCAGCAACTCGGCCAATTGCAGTATCCAAAAGGGAACGACCCGGCGACCGAGTTGCTCCTCTGCTTCGACCGGAGCCAGCTGACCGTCCCCGCCGGCCGCGGGCGGTCCGGACGCGGCGCTACTCCTTGGTCGTGGGTGGGGCGGTGGGCTCGACGACAACGTTCTGAGCCTTCACCGTGGTCGGGTCGTCCTTGCTGCCCTCGTCCAGTCCCTTCTTGAACTCTTTCTGGGCCGAGCCCAGGGACCGCGCCAGCTTGGGGATCTGCGTGCTCCCAAACAGGACGAGCACCACAACCACCAGGATGATGATTCCATCTACACCAAATATCTCGGAAGGCAAGCCCAAGTGCACTGGTGACTCCTTTGTCGAATTCCTCGTCCAGGTTAGACCGGTCAAGGGGTCTCAATTCATTCGTGTGGTTCCTTCGTGGCCGTGCCGTGGTCTGGATGACATCGATGTCGGACGGTCCTCCGGGGATCTTCGGCTGATTCCCGGCGAAGCTCCGCCACATCTTCGAGGAATCTCCGGCCAGCTCCTCGGGGCTGCCGGTGGCTATCCAGCCAGGAATACCCCCATGACCAGGGCGGCAACCGACGCGAGGCCGCCCACAGACGCCCAGACCGCCGTGGCCCGCTTGGTGGTCGAGCGCTGATGGAGGTAGACGCCCACCCCGGCGAGGATTACAACCACCAATTTCACGATCAGCACCGCCTTCCACGCCGCACTCTGGCTGCTGAGGGTGATGGTCGAGATGTTCCAAAAACCGGTGATGACCAGCACGGCGAACGCCGGCCACAGCACGACGGCCAGGGCCCGGGCCAGTTTGTTGGGCACATCGGCTCCAGCGCTTCTGGCCGCAGGGAGCAGGCCGGCCATGGTGAACTGGCCCCCCACCCAGATGGAGGCGGCCAGAACGTGCAGCGTGAGCCGGATGCCGTCGACGGCGGGGCTCAGCTGCGGTCCGGTCGAGGCTACGTCGGCGAGGTTCACTACGCACCCTTCATTCCTTGGTTTCCGCCCGGCTCTACTGCGGGCTCTAACTGCCGGTTGCGCCCGGCTCTAGTTGCGGCCGCTCCTACCCGGCTCTACCCGCCGGACTTGCCGCTCTTATGAGCCCGGTGCTACTTGC
>DASXMT010000392.1:0-2939 GCA_036495505.1 Acidimicrobiales bacterium
AATCCGGGTCGCCTCTCTTTCCCGGCATGATCACATGTGGTGGCGACCTAGTCACTTTTAGGGCATGCTTTACTCCGCTGTAGTCCGCAGTGTGCGCCGACTGGGGGACAACAACAAGTGCTCAAGCTCATTTCTCGGACGGTCATGAAGCACCCGTGGCGGGTACTGCTCCTCTGGTTGATCGGTTCGGCCATCGTTATCGGATTGGCCCCGAAACTGGGTGACTATACGACTGCCAACCAACAGAGCTTCCTGTCCAAGAGCTACGAGTCGATACAGGCGCAGGACGTCATCAACCAGAAGTTCCCCACCCAGTCGGGCGCAGGGGGGTCGCTGGTGGTCAACCGGTCCGATGGTGCCGTCCTTTCGCAGGACGACCAATCGAAGGTCGGCTCACTGGCCACGAGCCTCCAGAACGACAAGATCCCAGCCGTTGTATCAGCCAAGGTCACGGCCAACTCGTTGTCCAAGAACGGCAAAGTCGAGATCGTGCAGGTCCAGTTCGCCGGGCAGGCCGGCGACGAGGCTGTCAACAATGCCGTACCCATCGTTCGGTCGGACGCCACGAAGTTCCTGGCCGGTAGCGGGTTGAACGCAGGCCTCACCGGGAGCGCCTCCACCTCGGTAGATACCAATGCGGCCTATGACCACGCCGAGAAGATCATCGGCATCGCCACCATCATCTTGATCGTCCTCCTCCTCGGTCTCATCTTCCGGAGCCCCATCGCCGCTGTCCTTCCGATCGTGGTCATCCTCTTGATCCACAGCGTCACCCAGGGCCTCACCGCCGCATTGGCCAAGGGCTTCGGGTTCAACGTCGGGAACTCGCTCGGGCCACTCCTCATCGTCGTCCTCTTTGGCGTGGGCACCGATTACATCATTTTCATGTTGTTTCGCTACCGAGAGAACCTGCACAGAGGCGAGGGATACAAGGACGCGTTGCGAAATGCCACCGAAGTCATCGACAAGGTCATCGCCTCGTCCGCCCTGACGGTCATGGCCGCCTTCGCTGCACTCCTCTTGTCCTCACTGGGCTCGCTGAAGACGTTGGCGCCGGGCCTGATCGTCGCCGTCGCCGTCATGCTCGTGGCCGCATTGACGCTCGTTCCCGCGCTGCTCGTCCTGTTGGGCAAGCACCTGTTCTGGCCGGCTGGTCCCGGCACTCCGGCGGCCGATCCGAAGTCGGCTCGGATCGGCCACTTCGTGTCAGAGCACCCGGTCTGGTTGGCCGGAGGGATCCTTGTCGTGCTCGTAGGCCTCTCGATGGGGATCATCAACTACAGCTCCACCTACAACACGCTGAGCGAGCTTCCGTCCTCGACGGAGTCCCTGGTCGCCTACAACACGCTGCAGTCTGCGTTCCCGCCCGGGGCTCTGGCCCCGACCCAGGTCATGGTCAACGGGAAGGGCCCGATCGACCCGAACTCGTTGACCAATCTCACCAATCAGCTGACCAAAGCCAAGGGGGTGGCATTCGTCTCGCCGCCCCAACTGAGCGCTGACACCACGGCTGCGCTGGTAACCGTCGTGTTGAGCGACAATCCCTTCAGCCAGTCAGCCCTGGACGACGTCGAAGGACCAATTCGCCAAGCGGCCCACGGGTCCGTCCCGGGGGAGAGCGTTCTCGTCGGTGGGCAAACCTCGACGCTGGTGGACGTCAGGAGCTCCCTGAACAAGGACATCCATCTCGTGATCCCGGTTGCGGCGGCCATCATCGCAGTGATTCTCGGGCTTTTGCTCCTTTCGATCGTGGCGCCGCTGTACCTGATCATCGGCGTCGCGCTGACGTATGCCGCCACATTGGGGGCCAGCGCGTTCGTGTTCATCAACGGACTGGGCTACTCGGGCATCGATTTTGCCAACCCCATCGTCTTGTACCTGTTCGTCATCGCCATCGGCACCGACTACAACATCTTGATGTCCGACCGACTTCGCGAGGAGTTCAAACGCGGAAGATCGCCGAGGGAGTCGGTTCGTGTTGCCATTACCCACGGTGCCCCCGCCGTCTGGGCTGCCGGGCTGATCCTGGCCGGGACGTTCGCCTCCCTCCTCATCTCGGGGATCGCCAACCTGGTCGAGCTGGGCTTCGGCGTGACCATCGGGATCCTCATTGCCGCCTTCTTGTTGGCACCGGTGCTCGTCCCCTCGATCTCACAACTCCAAGGGCGCACCTTCTGGTGGCCGAGCCGGGCCCCGAAGGCGGTGGTGCCCGAAGAGCACGACGACAGGGTCGAGGCGCTGCAATGAGCGAGGTGCTCTCCACCTAGTATCGATAGCCACGCCACATGCTCAGGTCGGAGGCAGCCGACACCATGACAGCAGAAGATCCCGATGTCCTGGCCGAGGGGCTGGTGGCCGGAACGGACGCCTGGCACCGGCGACTGCACCACGTGCCCAGGGAGGCATTGTCCGCTGACACGGCCCAGAGCCCGGGCATGCGGAGGTATGAGGCAATCTCGGGTCGATCGACCGGCTCGCAGAAGATATGGATGGGGGAGACCCGCATCGCCGCCGGCATGCGCTCATCCGACCATCACCACGGCGACTCGGAAACAGGCATCTATGTGCTCTCCGGGCATCCCGTCTTCGTCTTCGCCGACGGACACGACGAGATGCGCATCGAGGCATCGCCGGGCGACTACATCTTCGTTCCCCCCTACGTACCCCATCGCGAGGAGAATCCGTCCTCGGAAGGTGACGCCATCGTGGTGCTGGCACGAAGCAGCCAGGAATCGATCGTCGTAAACCTTGCCAGCCTCTGGGACGCGGACCGCCCAGACCTCGGCCGATGAAGGACCAGGCGAACGCAGGTCCAGACCTCGGCGCCCTGCCGATGAGGTCAGCGCCGGGGGCCCCGTCTCAATCCCGATGACCACCTGGTCACAAGGGAGGTAGATCATGGCCAAGCTGCTGTACTCCGCCACCGTCTAGCTGGACGG
>DASXMT010000393.1:0-4066 GCA_036495505.1 Acidimicrobiales bacterium
GGTTTCACCCGCCGGAATTCCCCCACCATCGGGAATTTCTGGGTCGATATCACCCGGTGCTTGCTCTACATCTTGCTTCCCATTGCGTTCGTCTTCGGGATCATCTTCGTTGCCCAGGGCGGGGTCCAGACACTCGCCGGAACCGTGGCCATCCACAATTCCATGAACGGCGTCACCCAGACGATCCCCCGAGGGCCGATCGCGTTCATGGAGACCATCAAGCAGCTCGGCACGAACGGAGGCGGGTTCCTGAACGCCAACTCGGCGACCCCATTCGAGAACCCAACCGGCCTCACCAACTGGCTGTCTATCTACCTGCTACTGGCCATTCCGTTTGCCCTCACCTACACGTTCGGAAAGATGGTGGGGAGCGTTCGCCACGGTGCCGCCCTGTTGGCCGCCATGGTGATCATCTTCGGGGTCTGGGTGGGCTACACCAGCTACGCCGAGCACCAAAATAACCCGGCGGTCGTCGCCGCCGGGGTGCATTCGACCGTCGGCAACACCGAAGGCAAAGAGGTGCGCTTCGGCGACACATCGACCGCCCTGTTCGGGGTGGCGTCGACCAACACGTCGACCGGTTCGGCCAACGGTTCCTATGACTCATTCACGCCCATCGGTGGGATGGGACTGCTCACCGGCATGATGCTGGGCGAGGTCACACCTGGTGGGGACGGAAGCGGCCTCTATACCCTCCTCGTGTACGCCATCATCGCCGTGTTCATCGGTGGTCTGATGATCGGACGAACACCCGAGTACCTGGGCAAGAAGATCCAGGCAAAGGAGGTCAAACTCGCCGGCCTCGCGGCCCTGGTCATGCCGATCATCGTGCTGGTCTTCACCGCCATCGCCGTGTCGATTCACGCCGGGAGGGCCGGACCCCTCAACTCCGGACCCCACGGGTTCACCGAGATCTTGTACGCGCTCACCTCACAAGGGAACAACAATGGCTCGGCGTTCGGCGGCTTGACCGGTAACTCCGCCTTCTACAACACCATCGGCGCAGTCGACATGTTGCTCGGCAGGTTCGCCATCATGATCCCTGCCATAGCGCTGGGCGGTGTGCTCGCCGCCAAGAACGTCGTTCCCACATCCCTCGGGACCTTCCGCACCGACAACGGCATGTTCGTCGGTCTCACCATAGGAGTGATCGTGATCATCGGTGGTCTCACCTTCTTCCCCGCTGTCGCCCTGGGCCCGATCGTCGAGCAGCTCAGCCATGGGACGTTCTTCTGATGACGATGGTTACGGCCCAACCCCAACCCCAACCGCAACCCAGTACCGAGGCCCACGGTGTAGCCGAATCGCGCGGCCTCTTCGATCGCCAGATCCTCCGGAGAGCGCTCATCGACGCCTTTCTCAAGCTGAATCCGGCCACTCAGATAAAGAACCCTGTCATGTTCGTGGTGCTGGTGGGCACGGTCATCACCTTTATTGAGGCCCTCGACCGCACCAGCAAATTCACCTGGTCCATCACGATCTGGCTCTTCCTGACTGTTATCTTCGCCAACTTCGCCGAAGCCATGGCCGAAGGGCGGGGTAAGGCCCAGGCCGACACCCTGCGCCGGATGCGGACCGAGACCGAAGCCCGGCGCCTCCGCCCTGACGGGTCAGAGGAACTGGTAGCCGCTGCCGACCTGGCCAGGGGCGACCTCGTCGTCTGCGAGCCGAACGACGTCATTCCTTCCGACGGGGAGATCATCGAGGGCATCGCCTCTGTCGACGAGTCGGCGATCACCGGGGAGTCGGCGCCGGTGATCCGGGAATCGGGGGGTGATCGGTCCGCAGTCACGGGAGGGACGAAGGTGCTGTCCGATCGCATCGTGGTGCGCATCACGGCAGAACGCGGCCAAACCTTCATCGACCGGATGATCACGCTGGTGGAGGGGGCGAACCGCCAGAAGACCCCGAACGAGATCGCTCTGACCATCCTGCTGGCCGTGCTCACCATCGTGTTCCTCCCGGTGGTCGTCAGCCTGCAACCCTTCGGCCATTATGCCGGAGCGAGCGTTTCGGTCGTCATCCTGGTCGCATTGCTGGTCTGTCTGATCCCGACGACCATCGGAGCGTTGCTCTCTGCCATCGGCATCGCCGGCATGGACCGCCTCGTGCAACGCAATGTGCTGGCCATGAGCGGCCGGGCAGTCGAGGCGGCGGGCGACGTTCAGACGCTGCTTTTGGACAAGACCGGCACCATTACCCTCGGGAACCGCATGGCGTCCGAATTCGTCCCGGTGGGAGGCCACACCGAACAGGAAGTGGCCGACGCTGCGCAACTGGCGTCGCTGGCCGACGAGACCCCTGAGGGCCGCTCCATAGTGGTCCTGGCCAAGGAGCGCTTCGACATCCGCGAGCGACAGCTCGAAGCCGACCACACGTTCGTGGCTTTCTCGGCCACGACCCGCATGTCGGGGCTTGACGTCGGTCAGCGCCAGATCCGGAAGGGCGCGGCCGAGTCGGTCAAGCGCTGGGTCACCGAGCAAGGAGGGACCGTCCCGACCGACCTGGACGGAATCGTGGATGGCATCGCACGGGCAGGTTCCACGCCCCTGGTGGTGGCCGACGGGCGGGACATTCTCGGGGTCATCGAGTTGAAGGATGTGGTGAAGCAGGGTATCCGCGAGAAGTTCGACGAAATGCGTCAGATGGGCATCCGAACGGTGATGATCACCGGCGACAATCCGTTGACCGCGGCGGCCATTGCACAAGAAGCCGGCGTCGATGATTTCCTGGCCGAGGCCACTCCCGAGGCCAAGATGGCGCTCATCAAGGCGGAACAAGAGGGGGGCAAGCTGGTTGCCATGACTGGCGACGGGACCAACGACGCCCCTGCCCTGGCTCAGGCTGACGTGGGAGTGGCTATGAACACGGGCACCACAGCGGCCAAGGAAGCCGGCAACATGGTCGACCTCGACTCCAACCCGACCAAGCTGATCGACGTAGTCGAAATCGGCAAGCAGCTCCTTATCACCCGGGGCTCGCTCACCACGTTCTCCATCGCCAACGACGTGGCCAAGTACTTCGCCATCATTCCCGCGTTGTTCGTGGTGACCTACCCGCAGATCAATTCCCTGAACATCATCCACCTTCACAGCCCGCAGAGCGCCGTCCTCGCTGCCGTCATCTTCAATGCGCTGGTGATCGTGGCCCTGATTCCGCTCGCCCTCCGAGGCGTCAAGTTCCGCGCCGCGGGCTCGGCCGCCATTCTGCGTCGAAACGTATGGATCTTCGGGGTGGGCGGGATCATCGTCCCCTTCATCTTCATCAAGCTCATCGATCTCATACTCGTCGGACTACACGCCTACTGATGGAAGGCACCTGATGCTCATACACCTCCGCCGCTCCCTCACCATGGCTGTGATCTGTCTCGTATTTTTCGGCTTCGTCTACGCACTGGCCGGCACCGGGGTGGCACAGCTCTTCTTTCGGGGTCAGGCCGACGGATCCATCACCGCCAACGGGTCGACGCTCATCGGGCAGAACTGGTCGAGCCCGAAATGGTTTCACGGCCGCCCTGACGACACCGGGCCGTATGCGGCGAATCCCAAAGCCAAGCCCGCAGTGGCCGGAGGGGACAACCCATTGATGGCCAACGGCAACAGTGGCGAGTCAGGCGCGAGCAATCTAGGCCCTCGATCCAAGGTCCTGTTGGCCAATACGAAGGCGCTTGTTGCCTACTGGCACAAGCTGGGCGTCAACCCGACCCCGGATCTGGTTACTACCTCGGGGAGTGGCTACGACCCCGACATCACACCGGCCGATGCTCTGGTCCAAATACCAATGGTTTCCAACGCGACAGGAATTGCTCCATCGACCCTCCGGGCGCTCATCAACAAAGAGAGCAACAGCGCTCAATGGGGCTTCCTTGGGAGCAGCTACATAAACGTGCTGCAGCTGAACACGGCGCTTTCTCACCTTCGCTGAGATGCGAGCAGTTCACCCCTGACCGAAGCGGACCGGCTTAGACTGCATCTTCAACCAACGTATCTGATTTCCCGGACCCGCGCCGCGAGCATGCTGCATCTGGGCGGCAGGAATCCGACCGGCGGTGGAGGCGGTTTCTTGG
>DASXMT010000394.1:0-13606 GCA_036495505.1 Acidimicrobiales bacterium
CACGTACATGTCGTTCCGGCATTCGGCCAACAGAGTGGGAGCGACGAAGAAGCCGACATCGAGATGCCCGGGGCGACGGCCGTCGACCACGATGTGGGCACCCTCGTCCTGGCCCGAGGCGATCATGGACTCGACGCGGTCACGGTGCGCGCCCGAGATCACCGGACCGACCACGGTCGACGGGTCGAGCGGGTCACCTGTGGTCAACATGCCGGCGGCGACGGCCAATCCGTCCACCAGCTCCTGATAGACGGACCGGTGGGCGATGACCCGGGTCGGGGCCGTGCAGATCTGGCCGGAGTGGAAGGCCCACACGCTCATGATGTTGCGTACGGCACCGGGGATGTCGGCGTCGGCCAGCACCAACGCTGCCCCCTTCCCGCCCAGCTCCATGAGCAACCGCTTCATGGTCTTGCCCCCGGCCTCGAAGATCTTCGCTCCCACCACCGTGCTGCCGGTGAAGCTGATCATGTCCACGTCGGGCGAGTCCACCAGCGCCGCGCCGACCTCGGGGCTCGACCCGGTCAACAGGTTCACCACCCCGGGCGGAAAACCGACCTCGTCGAGCACCCGCACCAGCTCGATGCTGCCCAGAGGATCCTGGGGGGCGGGCTTGATGATGACGGTGTTCCCCATGGCCAGGGCCGGGCCGATCTTGCCCGCGGTGTTGGTCAGGGGGAAGTTGTAGGGGGTGATGCATCCGACCACGCCCACCGGCTGACGGGCGGCCATGGCCCCCATCAGGGCGCCGGGGGCCAACGGCGAGGTCGGGCTCTCACTGGGCAGCAGGGGAATGTCCCAGTTGCGCAGGGCCAGCTCGGCGTTCTCGAACAGGCGGGCACCGCATCCGGGAACCTGGGCCCCGGCGGCCACCGCTTGGACGGCGCCGGTCTCGGCCTGGACCAGGGGCACGATGTCGGTCTCCCGCTCCCGCCACAGTTCGGCCGCCGCCCGCAACAGGGCCGCACGCTCGTGACGCGACGTCTGCGACCACGGACCGAACGCCTCCTTGGCCGCGGCTATGGCATCGGCCGTGTCCTCCAGCGAGGCCTCGGGCGCCTCGCCCACCACCTCCTCGGTGGCCGGATTGACGATCGAGTAGGTGCCCGCTTTCGGCGTGACCCACTCCCCACCGATCCGGAGCTTCCACTCCTCGTCAGCCCGTGCCACCGTCATCTGCTGGCGCCTTCCGTCGGAATCTGGGGCCGCAGCTTGGCCTTGATGATCTTGCCCGTGGACGTCCGAGGGAGCTCGTCGACCAGGAAGATCTCCTCGGGCACCTTGAACTTGGCCAGATGCTCGCCCACGTAGCTCTGGAGGGCTGGGATGTCCGGATCGGGATGCTCGTCGGCGGCCACGACAAAGGCCACAACCCGCTCACCCAGCACCGCATCGGGCTTTCCCACGATGGCGGCGTCGGCCACATGGGGGTGCAGCCGCATGACCGCTTCGATCTCGATCGATGAGATGTTCTCGCCCCCTCGGCGGACGATGTCCTTCTTCCGGTCGACGAAGAAGAAGTAGCCCTCCTCGTCGAAGTAGCCGAGGTCGCCGGTGTGGAACCACTCGGCGTCGATGACAGCCGCGGTGGCCTCGTCGTCTTTGAGGTAACCGTCGAAGGAGATGGTGCCCCGGCCGAACACCACCTCGCCCTCCTCGCCGGGGGCGGCGACGGTCCCGTCCTCTCGCAGGATGGTCATGGTGGAGTCGGGGAACCGGCGGCCGGCCGAGCCCGGCTTCCGGACTTCGTCGAGCCGGGTGTAGGTGCCCATGCCCGCTTCGGTCATGCCGTACCAGTCGATGACCGGAGCTCCGAACCGCTCTTCGATGATGGGTGCGGTCCGCGACGCCCCCAGGGCGATCATGACCCGGAGATTGTGGCGCTTCTCGTGCAGGCTCTCGGGTCGACCGAGAAGGATGTTCACGATGGGCGCGAGGGTGAACAGGAAGGTCGGTCGGTACAGGTCGACCAACTTCCAGAAGCGGGTGCCGGAAAAGCGACGGGGGAAGACCACGCTGGCCCCGTAGATCAGGGCCACCATGAGCCCGCCCATGCCGTTGCCGTGGAAGAACGGGGTGACCACGATGCCCCGGTCCTTGGAGGTGATCCCGAACATCTCCTCGTAGTCGATCCCGGGCTGGTCGGTCACCTGATTGATGACCGCCTTGGGGCGCCCCGTCGTCGTCCCCGAGGTGTACATGATGTGCTCGGCGAACTCGAACTCTTCGGTGGGGAGGGTTTTGCTCGGGTCCTCCGGTGCGCCCTCGATGAGGGCGGCATAGGACACGGACCCGGCAGCTACCGGCTCAACGGGGTCGGCGATGGCGATCACATGCCGAAGGCCCGGCAGGTCCCGTTTCAAGGCCACCACCCGTTCGGCCAGCTCGCTGTCACAGATGACGGCGCTCGACTCGGAGTGCTCCAGGATGAAGGAGATCTCCGAGTCGGTCCACTCGGGATTCCCGGATACGCACCGGAGCCCGGCGGCGCCCACACCCAGATACGTCTCGACCCATTGGGGACTGTTGGCGGCCAACAGGGTGATGGTGGCCCCCGGGGAGACGTCCAGTTCACCGTAGAGGGCGCCCCCGATGGCGGCGGCATTGTGCACCAGCTCGGCGTAGGTCCGGGTACCGTCGATCTCGGTGATGAGGGCCAGCGCGTCGGGTTGTGCCTCCGCCCACTGGGCGAGCGCTCCGAACAAGGTGCTCATGACTGCTCCTCTGTGCAACATCGACAAAGGCGGGCACAGCGCCCGCCTTTGATCCGGTCGACCGACCGATACCTGCTAGTCGGCCAGGTACGTGGCCAATAGGTCCTCGCGGGAGGGAAGCTCGGCGTGGGTGCCCGACACCGCCACCCGGCCGGTGGCCAGGACGTAGGCCCGTCCACAGAGATCGAGCGCCAGTCCGGCGTTCTGCTCGACCAGGACCATGGCCACCCGGTGGGCGATGGAGTGCAGCGCCTTGAACACCGACTCCACCACCAGGGGAGCCAGACCGAGCGACGGCTCGTCGAGCAGCAGGACCCGGGGCGAGGCCAGCAAGGCCCTGCCGATGGCCACCATCTGCTGCTCGCCACCTGAGAGCGTCCAGCCTCCACGGCGTCGGAGGCCGGTCAGCTGGGGAAAGAGATCGTAGGTGTCGTCGAGGCTGAACACGGGTTCGCGCCCGCCCCGCGCCGTTCCGCCGATCAGGAGGTTCTCCTCGACGCTGAGGGACCCGAAGAGCCGGCGGCCTTCGGGGATGTGGATGATGCCGGACCGGGCGATGAGTTCGGGTTGCCGCCGAGCCTGGTCCTCGCCGTCGAAGATCACGGCACCGGTGGAGGAGATCAGCCCCGAGACGGCCCGCAACGTGGATGTCTTTCCGGCCCCGTTGGCTCCGAGCAGGGCTACCGCCTCCCGCTCGCCGACCTCGAGATCGATGTGATCGACCGCGGGGGTGGGCGTGCCGTAGGTCACGGTGAGACCCCGCACCTCGAGCAGGGGGCGACCGGCGGTGCCCGTAGAAGCGCTGCCGGTTGTCGCCGCCTCAGTGGCCATGCCGACATCGGTCGTCATACTGCCTCACCCAGGTAGGCCCTCATCACAGCAGGATCCAACCACACTTCTTTGGGGGGACCGGAGGCGATCTCATGGCCGAGCTCCAACACGATGATCCGATGACAGAGCTGCTCGATGAAGGCGATCTTGTGCTCGATGAGGACCAGGCTGATCCCCGACGAGGTCACCTCGCTCAACAGGTCGGCCAGGCGCCCCGTCTCGGTGGTGTTCAACCCGGCGGCCGGCTCGTCCATGAGGAGCAGGCGCGGTCGGGCCATGAGGGCACGAGCGATCTCGAGCCGGCGTCGCTCGCCGTAGGAGAGGCCCGCGGCCCGGCGATTGGCCCGGTCGAGCAGCCCGACCCGCTCCAGGACCTGGCCCGCCTCCTGCCAGCGCGCCTTCTCCCGTCGCCACATGGCGGGACGGAGGGGCCAGGAGCCGAGCAGGCCGCGGAGGGCCAGATCAGGTGAGGTAACCAGGGTGTTCTCGATGCACGTGAGCTCGGCGTCGACTTGGGGCGTCTGATAGGTGCGGAACACGCCGTTGCGGGCCATGACCCCGGGCCGGCCGAACGGCACCGATCTACCTTCCACCTCGACCCGGCCCTTTGCCGGCACCAAGCCGGAGACGGCGTTCAAGAAGGTGGACTTGCCCGACCCGTTGGGGCCGATGAGCCCGACCACCTCGCCCCCATCCTCGATCGACAGGGACACGTCGTCGACCGCCACCACGCCGCCGAACCTGACGGTCAGGCCCTTGCACTCCAGGAACGCGCTCACCGTTCAGCTCGCTGCCTGAACTTGGCCCGCCGTGCCCGGAACTCGGTAGGTAGCGAGGTCAGGCCACCGGGCAGCACGAGGATGACGAGGAGGATGGCGAGGGCGTACACCAGCTGCTCGTAGTTCTGCCAGCTGCTCAGCACCTGCGGCAGCACGGTCAACACAATGGCACCGATGATCGGTCCCCACACCATGCCGATGCCCCCGAGGAGCACCATCAACAGGACCAGCAAGGCCACGCTCACCGAGGCGGCCGAGGAGAACGAGTTGAGGTCGACAAAGCCGGTGGTGGCACCGAGCAGCGAGCCGGCGGCGCCCATGTAAGCGGCGCCAGCGGCAAAGGCCACCACTTGGAGGTAGTTGGCCCGGAGGCCCGAGGTCTTGGCCACCAGGCCCATATCGCGGACAAACGTCAGGTCGCGCTGGGCCGGGGAGCGTTCGAAGAGCAGGAGCAGTGCCGTGCAGATGAGGGCGACCGCGGCAATCAGGTAGTACTGCTTGGTCTGGGTGTCGAACTGGTAGCCGAACAGGCTGGCCGCAGGAATGCCGAACTTGCCCTGGTCTCCGCCGGTGAACGAGGTCCAGTTCTCCAAGATGATGATGACCAGGCCGCTGAAGGCCAGGGTGGCGATGGCAAAGTGAATGAGCGGTGACCGGGCCAGCAGCAACTTGGTCAGGCCGCCCAGCACCGCGGTGACCACGACGGCCACGATGAACCCGAGAAGGAAGCCATGGCTGGTCGACACCCATGCCGATGTGTATGCCCCCACCGCGTAGTACGCCGGGGTGGCGAAGCTGAACTGGCCGGCCAGCGCGAACTGGAAGTAGAAGCCCAGAGCCAAGATGGCGAACAGACCGGAGTTGATGGCGATGTTGTAGCCGTACCCGCTGGTCACCACCACGGGGACCAGCGCAGCCACGACGACGACGGCCAGCCAGGTGCGTAGCTGGTGGCGGGTGTAGACCGTCGGACGGACCAGCCGCGCCGCCAGTTTTTCCGATGCGCTGGTCAGCGGGCTTGCCGGTGGCGGCGAGCTGCTCTCAGTAACGGACACCAACGGTCGCTTTCACGAGTCCCTCGGGACGGAAGACCAGGGCCACCAACAAGATGATAAAGGGATAGGCCTCGTTCAGGTTGGGGGCCACGTAGCCGGCCAGCAGTTGCTGGGCCACGCCGACCACGACGGCTGCGGCTACTGCCCCACCGACCCGGTCGAAGCCCCCGAGCACGACGGCGGCAAACGACCCCAACATGAGGGTGAACCCGAGCGTCGGTGAGGCGGAGAGCACCGGGGCGATGAGCAGGCCACCGATCCCGGCCACTGCGGCCGACAGACCGAACATGATCATGGTCAGCCGCCCGGCCCGGATCCCCTGGAGAAGGGCGGCTTCCCGGTCGGACGACACGGCCCGGACCTGGCGCCCCAAGGTCGTGCGCTGGAGCATGCCCTGAATCAGCAGGAAGACCACGATCGTCACCACGATGATGAGGACGTCCTGGTAGGGGATGGCCGCACCGAACAGGTGCCACACCCCGCTCCCGAACGGCGGCGGCAACGTGCGAGGGGTATTGGTGAAAATCAGCCCGATCACCGCTTCGATCAACAGCGACAGGGCGAACGTCGAGATGACGATGGCCAGCAAGGGCCGTTTTCGAAGGGGGGCGTAGCCGACCCGCTCGACCACCACGCCGACGCCGAAGGACAGGATGATGGCCATGACGTACGAGAGCCCGGTGGGCAGGTTGAGGTCGACCAGGAGCCAGATACCGAAGTACGCGCCCAGCGTGAGCAGGTCGCCCTGGGCGAAGTTGACCACGCCGGTCGTCTTGAACAGCAGCACGATGCCGATGGCGATGAGCCCGGTGATGGCTCCGTCGGCGATGCCGGAGAACAGGATTGAGATAAATCTGGCCATGGGCGAGTCAGGCGACCTGGTTCATTTCAGATGACGTGGTTCTCATCAGTGTTCTCCCTAATTGTGCAACCTAGGAGGTGGCACCGTCACGAACGGTGCCATTGTGGCCGTGAGACGACCCCGAGTCAAGAATCTACCAATCGGATGTTTGACAATGCCAGCACCGGGGCCGCAGCACAGGCACATCCTGCGGTCAGGACGTTTGGGCTACTGTCTCGGCCCATGCTGCCCACGGTTGTCCTCATCCACGGGTCCGGGCATTCCTCGCTGATCTGGGACGATGTCGTGGCCAAGCTGGATGGGCCGGCCCTGGCCGTGGACCTCCCCGGCCGGCGGCGGCGACCCGCTGACCTCACCGAGGGAACGATCGAGGCCTCGAGTGCAGCGGCCGCGTCCGACGTGGAGGAGACCGGCGCACACCGCGTCGTCCTCGTCGGCCACTCCTCTGGGGGTCTCATCCTCCCCTCCCTTGCTGCTCGACTCGGGCCCAGGGTCTGCCATCTCGTCTTCGTCGCCGGTCTCATTGCTCGGGACGGCCACTCGGTGAGCGAGGTCATCAGCCCTGATGATCCAGACTCCATGCTGGGCACCCGCGACGCCCTGCGCCAGAGGTACCGGGGCACCACCTTCGGCGGGCTCTCCGAGGGCGAGGCGCCGATCGAGACCGATCTCTGTGTGACCGAGGACGTCCGGGCGGTGGGCAGCATCGAGTCGCTCACCCTCATGTACCAGCCCGTGTCGTGGCTGGGTGTCCCCTCCTCGATGCCGCGAACCTTCGTCCGTTGCCTGGCCGATCCCATCCAGCCGCGCCTCATGCAGGCACAATTGATCGAGAGCGCCGGGGCCGACGAGGTATTCGACATCGACGCCGACCACACACCGGCGGTCAGCCGTCCCGATGAGGTGGCCGCCATCGTGAACGAGGTGGCCGGGCGCTACGCGGTCAACCACCCGTCCGGGCCATGACCACCGTGGTCAGGCGATCGTCGTTGCCGGGATCCCGGATCTCCACTCGCACGGTGTGGTCGTCGAGGGCGGCGGCCGACGTGCGTGCGGGACCGACACGGACGGCCGAGAGATAGCGCACCTCGAGCTCGAGCACCCGAGACCCGGTGAGGCTCTCGGCGGCCAGCTCGGCCAGCAGGGCTACCACCCCACCCTGCAGGGTGCCCGCGGGCTGGTTCACGTACAGCCCTCGCTCGATCACCACCACCCCGGGCGAGAGCACCTGTGCCCCCAACGCCTCGGCGATGGGGGCGCTGAGGGCGTTGCCGGAGCTCCGCGCGGCCGACAGAGGCCCGATCACGTCCTGGGGTCGCGGCGAAGCCATGAAGGTGGCGTGCGACAGCGCCACCACCGCACCGGTGACCGGGTGACGGAAGGCAGTCTCGGCCACGATGGTAGTGCGGCCCTGCTTGAGCAGCTTGCCCACGATGTCGAGCCGGTCCCCACCCACATCACCCAGGATGTGCGCCGTCAGGTCGAGAGTGAGAGCCAGCTTGGGGGCGAAGGCCATGCCGGCCAGCGCCCCGGTCCACACATCGGACAGGGTGGCCAGCACCGACGCCCGGACCTGGGAGGAGTCCGGGGCGCGCAGCTCATCGGTGATCTGGAGCCAGCCCCGGGAGACACCATCGCTGATCTCCTGGGTGTACCCGATGTCCTGGAGGAACATCCCCTCGGACGTGTGAGGGAGCGCGACCATGATCAACCGGTCCGGAACGCCGGGCGCGGCCGGGGATCGGGCCGGAGCCGACCGGTGCTCAGCGACCGGTGAACGTCGGCTTCCGCTTCTCGATGAAGGCCGAGGACGCCTCTTTGAAGTCGTCGCTCAAGAAGGTGGCACCCTCCAGAGCCAGGCCGATCTCCAGGATCAGGTCGAGCCGTTCCCGCAATACCTGGTTGACCGCCTTCTTGGTCCACTTGAGGGCCAGGGTCGGGCCGTCGGCCAGGCGTCGGGCGACGGCGGTGGCCTCGTCGAGCAACTGGTCGGGCGGCACCGCCTTGTGGATCATGCCCATCCGTGCCGCATCGGCGCCGGTGATCCGGTCCCCGGTCAGCAGGTGGTACTTGGCCTGGCCGAAGGGAAGGAGCAAGGGCCAGAGCACGGCACCGCCGTCCCCGGCCACTAGGCCCACATTGACGTGGGTGTCGGCGAAGTAGGCGTCCTCGGCCGCCAGCACGATGTCGCAGAAGAGGGCGATGGTGGCCCCGAGGCCCAGGGCAAACCCCTGGACGGCGGCGATGATGGGCTGCTCGATGGCCAGCATGGAGTAGAGCAGCTCCTTGCTGCCCAGGATGGAGTCCACCCGCTCCACCGCGGTCGGCGTGGCCGCGGACATCATCTTGATGTCGCCCCCGGCGCAGAAGGCCCGTCCTTCACCCCGCAGCAACACCGCGCCCACCGAGTCGTCGTTGCGGATGAGGGTGATCAGGGTGGAAAGATCCCCGCTGACGCCGCCGTCGATGGCGTTCATGTTGTCGGGACGGTTGAAGGTCAGCGTCAACAGGCGTCCCTCCTGATGGGCGAGAACCTTTTCGAACCGGCTGTAGTCAGGCATGCGACACCACTCTCTTTCCGCTGATTCTCTCCACCGAGGAGGCCGCCTCCGCAGCGGTGGACGGGTCCACCGTAACGTGACGATTGTGTCTCATCGGTGCTTGGACCCTACCAATCCGCTCCGGGCCACGCCTCAAAGCTTCG
Organism: Acidimicrobiales bacterium; assembly: GCA_036495505.1. Lineage (GTDB taxonomy): Bacteria > Actinomycetota > Acidimicrobiia > Acidimicrobiales > RAAP-2 > DASXMT01. Next base: position 8,946 of record DASXMT010000394.1, read on the forward strand.
TGATGACCTCGTCGGCGAACCGTGCCGTGAAGTCGCGCACGTCGTCGGCCGAGACCCGACCGTTCACCGCCATGGCCCCGGCCACCACGCGGGTCACGCCCAGCTCCTGAGCTCGCCGGATGGTGTCCAGGTCGGTGCCCACCCCGGCGGTGAACTCGAAGGGGAGGTCCTGGCGTCCGGATTGGCGACGGTGCTCCCGGATGACGTCCATCTTGGCCGCCAGCTGATCGAGATCGTTGCAGCCGATCTCGATCCACCCGTCACCGAGCCGGCCGGCCCGGCGGAGGGCGGCGGCGGAGGCTCCGCCGATCTCGATGGGGATGCTCGGCTTTTGCAGTGCCTTGGGCGAGAAGGTCAACGGGCCGACGTCATAGAACTCGCCGTGGTGCTCGACGGTCTCCCCGGTCCACAGCTCGCGGAGCAGGCCCATGATCTCGTCCATCCGCCGACCGCGATCGGCGAAGGACTGCCCGACGATGTCGAACTCGCCCTCGAGCCAGCCCACACCGGCGCCCAGGGTGACCCGTCCGCCCGACAGCCGGTCGAGGGTGACCACCGATCGGGCCGTGGCGATCGGGTGTCGCAACGGAAGGATGAACACGTTGGTGGCCAGGCGGATGGTCTCGGTGGCGCTGGCCACCGAGCCCAGGACCACCCACGGGTCGTACAGCGGAGTCTCGGGGGTGATGGGGGGAAACCCGCTCTCGGTGTAGGGATAGGTGGCCGGCATCTCCGCCGGGATCACCAGGTGCTCGGGCATCCACACCGATTCGAAGCCGTTGTCCTCGGCGGCCCGGGCCACGGAGGCATAGTGCCTCGGGCTCAGCCCGAAGAAGGGTAAGCCGAACTTCATGACAGTCTCCTCGCTGGCCCGCGATCAGGGCCGTTGGTGTCGTTCATCTGGCGGTAACTACCCGGCCGACCATGGGACGTGCTCGGGCTCCTCGTCACTGAGGCGGAACTGGGGCAGGGCGAAGTCGTCGGCAAGGTCGACGAAGCAGACCTCAACCCGTTTGCCGATGGCCACGTTCGATTCGTCCTCGGGACGGGTCGGGTCGTCCCGTCGGACCAGATTGGTGATCAGCCGAACGGAGACCGATTCGTCCTCCAAACCCCACCGCCAGGGGACGCTGCGCTGCTCGTCCAGCTCGACCAGCACCACCGGGTAGGGAACCCAGTCGGCGAAGGCGGGTTGGATGGCCTGGGTCACGATCTCGTAGCTGTAGATGACCCCTTTGCCGCTCACCGGCTGCCAGTCCCAGCCCCCCGAGGTGCAGAAGGGACACGAGGCGCCGATGATGCCGCGCAAGTGGCCACACGCCGTGCATCGCTGTACCACCAGCGACCCGGCTCGGGCTGCCTCGTAGTAGCCGCGGTGCTCGGAATCGGTCGGCTGTACGTCCAGGATGAGGTTCATGTACTCGGCCATCACTACCTCCCCAGGATCAGGGCGCTGGAGACGGCCGGCGTGCCCCAACCCATGTTCATGGCCAGCTCTACGTCTTTGACCTGGCGGCACTGGCCCTCGCTGTAGTCGTAGCTGTGCCTGCCCTCCTGCCAGCCGGGACAGGCGTCGTCCGCCTGGTGGCGAAGTTGGCGAACGTTCTCGATGACCAGGTTCATGCCGTGGGTGTAGCCCTCGCACAGCTGACCGCCGCTGGTGTTGTTCGGTCGCGCCCCGCCCAGATTGATGACGCCGCTCGACACGTACTCGCCCCCCTCGCCGGGATCGCAGAACCCGTAGCCCTCGAAGAGCAGGACAGGGGTAAAGGTGAATGCGTCGTAGCAACCGGTGACCTGAATGTCCTCGGGCTCCACATCGGCATTGCGGAACGCCACGCGGCCGGCGTAGTACCCGGCCTGCCTGGTGATGGGATCGCACTGGTAGTGGCTGTACATACCCTGGAACGGCTTGTTGACCCGGCCGGCCACCGACTTGATGCTGATGGGGCGCTGGCGGAGGTGGCGGGCCCGGTCGGCCGACGTGACGATCATGCAGGTGGCATTGTCGGTCTCGATGCAGCAGTCCAGCAGGTGACAGGCCGGCTTCACGATCCAGCGGGAGTCGAGCACGTCGTCCACCGTGAGCCGCTTGTTGTAATAGGCCCGGGGGTTGTTCGAGGCGTGGTTGGAACAGGCCACCTTCACGTGGGCCAGCTGCTCGCTGGTCGTCCCGAACTCGTACATGTGGCGGGCGAAGGTGGGCTGGAAATTCTGGGCCGGGCTGGTCATCCCGTAGGGCACGGTGTCCAGGTCCGGTCCGACCACCACCCGGGCCGGAGGACGCACGGTTCCGGGCGAGCCACCCTGGCGCAACCCCGAGTACCCGTTCATCGAGCGGTAGACGGCCACGGTGTGGCACAACCCGGCCTCGATCACACCAGTGGCGATGCCGATGATGGTCTCGGTGCTCGAGCCCCCGCCGAAGGTGTCGGTGTAGAAGTCGAGCCGGATGCCCAGGTCGGTGGCGATGGTATGCGACAGCGTTGAGTCGCCCACATGGTAGTTGAGCATGCCGTCCACGTCCCACGGGTGCAGGCCGGCATCGGCCATGGCATTGCGCACCGCCTCGGTCCCCAGGTCCCGGGTGCTGCGCCCCGAATTCCGGCTGTAGCTGGTCTCCCCGATCCCGACGATGCAGTACTTGTCCCTCAAACCGGCCATGTAGTTCCCCCTTTGTGCCCGACCCGGATCCCTACCGGTACGTCCCGCCACCCAGCGATCCCTCGCCATACCCGGACCCCCGGCCACCCTGCCGAATTCCCGTGTCCAACGGACGGGCTGAGCCTAACATCCGTTTGATAGGTATTACCGATCCCACGGACCCGCGCCCTTCAGCCCTCGCCCAGACCGAACAGCGGGATGGGTAGGCCGTCCTCGTCACTGACGAATCGCTGGCCGGGGCCGTCCCGCCGCCGGGTCTGACGCTCGGAGACCATCAAGAAGGCGGCGGGGATGGCGGCGACGACCGTGATCCCCAGTGCCCACCAGAACGTGTCGCCGAAGGCACGCGCCAGGGCGCTGGGCCCCGGAGGTCGTCCGCGCGAAGCGGTCGCCTCGGCGATGTTGTGGGAGAGGATGACCGCGAGCAGGGCCGTCCCCACTGATCCGCCGACGCGCTGGATGACGTTCAGCTGCGGACTGGCGTCGTGGATCTCATCCGGGCGGAGCACGGCGAATGCCGCAGCCATGGACGGCATCATCGACGATCCGACCCCCACCCCGCGGGCAACAAGGGTGAAGCTGATCAAGACGTACGAGGTGTGGGCACCGATGAGGACAAGGGGCAGGGTGAACACCGAGGTGATGACCACGCCACCGAGAGCCACGATGCCGCCTCCCACCCGGTCGACCAACCGACCGGTGAAGCCCATGGCCAGGGCCACGCCGATGCCCTGCGGTATGAGGAGCAACCCGGTGACTACCGGGTCCGTGCCGCGGACGTTCTGGAAGTACAGGGGCAACAGGATCATGCCCCCGAAGATCGCCGCCCCCAGGCAGAAGGTGGCCACCGATGCGGCCACGAAGGTCGGTTTCTGGTAGAGCCGGGTGTCCAACAGCGGCTCGGGGACGCGACGGGCGTGCCAGGCGAACGCGGCGATCAGGAGCAGGCCGACGACTAGGGAGGTGACCCACCGGGCCGTGTGGCCGGACTGGATCTCGGCCAAGCCATAGATGGCGGCGGGAAGCCCGAGGGCCAAGAGGACCAGTCCGGTGACGTCGAGTCGACCGGCAGGCTCGGGCTTGTCGGTGGGAAGGAAACGCACGGACACAATGACGGCCACGATGCCGACGGGAATGTTCACGTAGAAGATCCAGTGCCAGCTCAGGTGCTCGAGCAACAGCCCTCCCACCGTGGGACCGATGATCGGGGCCAGCACGGTGGGGATGCCCACCATGCTCATGGCCCGGCCGATGCGCCGGGGGCCGGCGGCCCGGGCCAGCGCCGTCTGGCCCACGGGCAGGATCAGGCCGCCGCCGATGCCCTGGATCACCCGGAAGGCCACCAGCGAGGTCGTGGACCAGGCCAGCCCGCACAACGCCGAGCCCAGCGTGAACAGGATGATGGCCGCGATGTAGAGCCGCTTGGTACCGAACCGGCGAGTGGCCCAACCGGAGATAGGGATGACCGCGGCCAGGGCCAACAGGTAGGCGGTGACCACCCACTGAATGGAGTCCAAGCTGGTGTGCAGGTCGATGGACAACGTGTTGAGGGCCACGTTGACGATCGTGGTGTCGAGCACCGACATGATCGAGCCGAGCACGACGGCGCAGCCGATGCGGACGACCGCCCGGTCGAGCTGGTCGCCGCCCGAGGCGGGAGAGGTGGGCGACCGGCTCATCGTGCCATCACGTTAACGGCCCAGCAGGCGGGCACCAATTGCACCAACCAACCGGTAGTTTGCCTTGGCCTTGCCGGCGCCGTAGCTTCACTGGCGGCGGCACCCTGCCGCCACTCGACGGGAATGAGGACGACGTGCTTACGCTCTCGCAGCTGTTGGAAGCACTCCGGATGGAACCGGTCGGCGAGGGACGGCTGGTCGCCCAGAACGTCGGCGGGGGCCGTGACGTCGTCTTCGGTGGTCAGATCCTGGCCCAGACCATCGTCGCCGCCACCGACGCACAACCGGGCAAGGAAGTGAAGACGGTGCAAACCATCT
>DASXMT010000395.1:0-2828 GCA_036495505.1 Acidimicrobiales bacterium
AACTCGACGATCTCAGCCTTGAACTCCGGCGGGAACGAGCGACGTGGACGCTGCTTCCTCTTCTCCACGGTCTCCATTTTGGACATCCTTTCTGGGGCTCTGCCCCTGATGGTGGATGTCCGTCAAACCGGAGGAAGCCCAGACCGCGTGCCTTGGGCCATCGAGGCGGCCTCGCGGAGGCCGAAGAGGCTGGCATCGGAGCCGTCAACGCCAACGACGAGAGGGCCGTGCATGGTTCTAACCCTTCGCTAACCGGAAGAGCGATCCCGCTCGGACCTCCGCGGGCCGGGTGGCGGCTCCATGCCCGGGGTGGCGTTGGTTCATTCGGGTCTTGGACTCGGCAGCCAAGGTGTCCTCCGCTTCCCCCCCCGACCTTCATGATGCCCGTTCAGTCACGACTGTCAGCATAGACCTAAGTATATGTACGATACAGAGAAATCGAGACGAAGCGAGGCCTAAGAGGGTTTGGGCCGTCCTCAGCGCCTGGTGTCGGCGGCGGACTGGTCAGTCACGTTGTCGAAAAGTGCCAGGTTGAGCTTGCTCATCACTCGAGCCAGATCGTGGACTTCTTCGGGCTGCCAATCGCGCAGCATCGAGTCGATTGCTCGGCGCCGGCCACGCTCGACGGTGCGCATCGCTTTGCGCCCGTCCGGCGTGAGATCGATGAGCCACGAACGCCCGTCGTCTGGGTCTGCCTGCCGCGTGACGAATCCGCCAGACTCGAGCACGCCGACCTGACGGGTCACGGTGGATGAATCGAGGTGGAGCTCCTCAGCCAGGCCATTGATGCAGCTCGGCCCGAGGGCGTCGAGTGTGCGCAAAGCCAGATAGCCGGCGCGATCGACCTCGCGGTACAGCGAGCTCTTGCGACCGAAGGTCTCCAAATGCCGGACGAGTTTCATGAGCTCGAGTTCAACGATGTCTAGGTTGTCCGCCATATCGCCCCCTTCATCTATTCGCACAGTGCGAGACACGCCCGCGTTCGGTCCTGATTCCCCTGGCCACATGGTAGGGACGCCCAAGATCGCTCGGTTGGCGGGTTGGAGGACGTCACGAGTGGCCCAGGGGTGGCGGAGAGATTGGATTATGGACGGACTCGCGACGCCGGCCCAGCAGCTCCGCTCGCTCGACGTCGTCCCCCTTGACAGCGCCGACAAGAGGTGAACGGAGGAGCGAAAATGCCCCTGCGAACAGGACCAGAAGGGAGATGGCCTCGAGCGGTCCCCAGGCACCCCCGGTACGCAGATTGTCGCCGAACAGGGCGATGCCAATAAGGATGCTCACTAGCGGGTCTACGAGAACGAGAGTCGACTGGGAAGCGACGATTGGGCCGGCGTGGAAGGCGTTTTGGGCTAAGAACACCGAAGCAAGGCCAAAGAGCACCAGTCCATAGGTTTGTGGATGTCTGAAGATCGTGACCCAGTCCCGGGCGAAGTAGTCACCCACGGCCTTTGTAAGGGCGGCAGTGAAAGCGAATCCAATCGCACTGGCTGTGCCAAAGAGTGCCGCCCGCCACCAGCGGGGTCCTCGCAATGCCAGCCCGACAGCAATCACCATCGCACCACTGCACGCAGCTGCGGCTAGAGCCCACTGCCACTGGGGCGGTGGCGTGCTCCCCGGGCGCGGATCGGCAAACACGAGGAAGCCGGCGAGTCCAGCACCGGCGGCGAGCGCTCCGAGGTACTCACGTGAACCGACGCTGAAGCGGAACCAAACGGCCAGAACCAAAACCAAGAACAGCAGTTCAAGGGTGAGGACGGGCTGGACCTCGGAAAGCTCCCCGAAGTGAAGTGCGATCGCTTGCAATAAGAACGAGAACAGCATGAGGGCAAACCCGAAGAGCCAGATCCCCCGTCGCAGCGCATGGGTTAAAAGGCCGAGGGTCAGCGTGGAATCGGCGGGTGCGTCCTCGACCCCCATGCGCTGGAAGACACTGGTGAGCGCATTGGCTATTGCGGCACCCAAAGCACAAACGAAGACCATGTCGCCCCTGGTGCGCCTAGACCGCTTGTAGGTGTAAGGTGCAGTTAATTCTCTGTATTGTACACGTAAGTACTTCGGCTCCGACAGACTGTCTTATTGCTCGGGCGGGTACATGAATCCCGAGCCCCGCGCTCGCGTCGGCTCTTCACAGTTCGACACCACCACCACCACCAGGAAGCCAATGCGCCACCCGTTCCTTCAGTATCTCCCAGACGACGAGACACGCCCGGAGCGGCCTTGCACTATTGGAGCTGGCGGATGGTCAGGCAGTCACCTACTTCACCGGTCGCGCAGAGGCATTGCATGTGATCGGTAGCCCTTCGGCGTTCGGCGAGGGGAAATGATGTTCCGGGGCCCACTAGCCGGCCGCTATTTCGCCGTCGCGGCCATGGTCATGTTCGCGCTGATCCCTTATCTGGCGCTGTCTGCTGCGCTTGACCCTCTGACGCCGATCATCGCAAAGCAGCTGCATACGACCCTCCAGACGATGAGTCTGAGCTCGGGCCTCGCCAATGCCGCCTACGCCGTGGGGACGGTTCTGGCGGTTCAGTTCGCCCAGCACCTTCCTCAGCGCAGGATGATGGTGATCTACGCCGTGCTGCTCGTCGTCGGATCGGTGCTGGCCGCTTCCGCACTGAACGTGCAGATGTACATCGTGGGCCATGTGATCCAAGGACTTTGTACCAGCTTGCTTCTGATTGCAGCTGTTCCGCCGCTGGCGATCGGGTATCCGGCAAACAAGCTGCGCGACACGGCTGTCATCATGAACATGTGCATCTTCGGCGCGGTAGCGCTGGGCCCGTTCGTAGGTGGCTTGCAGGCGGAGGCGAATGCCTGGCGCCCGC
>DASXMT010000396.1:0-11561 GCA_036495505.1 Acidimicrobiales bacterium
GACCAGTTTGTCGCCGCTTCTCAGCACAGCCTGGGCCAGCTCCCACCCGAGACCTCGGGAGCTGCCGGTGATCAACCAAACCTTCGTCATGACGGGCTTCCTTTCCTGGCTTCACCGGATACAACTAACCGGTTATATGGATATTACGACATCGGACCTTCCAATGCAACTGACTAGTTATTTGCTAGCCTGTTGTGATGATCAAGAACTCGGAAAAGACCAAGGCTCGCCTCTTGGAGGCGGCCACGGCCGAGTTCGCCGAATTCGGCATCGCCGGCGCTCGGATCGATCGCATCGCCAAAGTGGCCGGGACCAACAAGGCGATGATCTACGCCTACTTCGGGAGCAAGGACGAGCTGTTCGACACCGTCTTCAGCACCCATGTCGGCTCAACGCTAGAGCGGGTGGATTTCGATGTCGGCGACCTCGCCGGCTACGCCGGGCGGCTCTTCGACTGGTTCGAGGACGACCCAGGCGCCCTGCGCCTGTCCACGTGGTATCGCCTCGAGCGGCCGACCGGCGTCGGGCTGCAGGCCGTCGTCCTGATCAACAAGGTGCGGATGGAGCGCCTCGAACGGGCCCAGCGAGATGGTGCGTTGCCCAAGCAATTCGATCCGATCCAGCTTCTCTCGTTGATCCAAGCGATCGCGACCTCGTGGGCGACGACAAACCCCGAGCTCGGCGTGGCAGCCACGACTGACCGCAACTATCGGCGACAGACCGTTGTCGACGCGGTTCAGCGCCTACTGACATAGAACAGGTACCTCGTCGCTCGCATTGAGCTTGTCAGTGGCCGTGCATTCCCGCATCACGCAGCCGCGTAGTAGCGCCCAGCATTGAGCCGAGCCAGCAGGGCCCGCTCTGAGGACATCGGATACAATTGACATCAGATACAATTTTCGATGAATCGAGCACGTCGATGCACGCGTTCAACCCACCGATAGCCGCAAGTCCAGTACACAGGAGGATCTCCATGTCGATCAGTGTCAGCTATCCGGTGTTCGATGCCGACAATCACATGTATGAGACGACGGACGCGTTCACCAAGTTCCTACCGAGGGAGTACGAGGGGCTGGTGAAATTTGTGCAGGTGAACGGGCGCACGAAGATCGCGCTGCGGAATGTGATCAGCGAATACATTCCGAACCCGACGTTTAACAAGGTCGCTCCTCCGGGAGCACAGGAGCTGGAGTTCCGGATCAAAAATCCCTCCTCCAAGCACTCCGTCGGAACGACAGTCGGGCTTGACAGAAAGTCGAAGAACGAGCCCCGGCTGCCGGGCATGCCGCCCAGGTACATCGAGTCGCCGCCGGCCTTTTTCAACCCCGAAGATCGGATCGTCCTGATGGACGAGCTGCAGGTCGACCGAGCGATGATGTGGCCCACCCTGGCCAGCCTCCTCGAGGAGCGCCTGGCCGACGACCCGAAGGCGACGGCGGTCGTCGTGCATGCGCTCAACGAATGGATGCACGAGCACTGGACGTTCAACTTCGAGAACCGCATCTTCGCCACGCCGGTGCTCAACCTGTCGATCCTGGACGAGGCCCTCCGGGAACTGGACTACGTCGTCGAGCGCGGGGCGCGGGCTATTCTGATCCGGCCCGCGCCCGTGCCGGACTTCGGTGGCCGTCGCCGTTCGCTCGCCCTGCCCGAGTACGACCCGTTCTGGCAGCGGGTGCAAGAGTCGGGGGTGCTGGTGGGCATGCATTCCTCCGACGACGGAGCCCAGCGCTACGTCAACGAATGGGACGGCAGGACCTCGGAGTTCAGCGCGTTTGTCTCCAGGAGCATGTTCTCGGAACTCGTCCACAGTGAGTACCGCAACATCCGTGACACCGTCTACTCGATCATCGGCCACGGTCTGGCCACCCGCTTCCCCGATCTTCGTTTCATGCCGGTCGAGAACGGCAGCCAGTGGGTCCCCACCGCTCTCAAACAATTCCAGAAGCTCTACGATCGGAACCCGGGCGGATTCGACGAGGACCCCATGGAGACCTTCCATCGGTCGATCATCGTCCACCCCTTCTTCGAGGAAGACGTGCTGAACATCGTCGACCTGGTCGGAACGGACAACGTGGTGTTCGGCTCGGACTACCCCCACCCCGAAGGGCTCTCCGAACCTCTGTCGTTCCTCGAGGAGATCGAGCCGCTGCCCGAGGTGGACAAGGCCAAGATCATGGGCGGAACCCTGTCCGCCCTGATGCAGTGCGACCCCAGCGAGAAGCTGGTCCCCGCCTGATCCATCACGGCGTCGCACCATAAGCCCGCTACGACCCAATCTGATCACTTCCATGGTGTCATTCCGAGGGTTGCTAGTCCGAATCAGGGTACGAGCAGCCCAAGGACACGGGCCTGCTCGACCGCCTGCTCTCGGTTGTTGACTCCCATCTCGCGATGGCGGAGGGCATCTCGCAACGGCTTGCGCTGGCGTCGTCGTGGCTTTGGCCTCGTTGCAGCGGTGCGCCCGATCAGATCGACGACAGCGGAGACCGGCGGAGCGGGTGCGGTGCGGAATGACTGTCGTGCTGTGGGCTCGGAAGGGGGCATGAGGGAAAGGACCACGTGGTCCGGTTCGGCCACGTCCAACGCTCGTTCGAGGGCGTACACGGATGCGTCGACGTCACCGAGCGACTTGTGGGCGATCGCCTCGAGGAGCAAGACATACACCTTCCAGCTGCGGTGGCCAGCTTCGGAGATCGGGCTGTCCAGCAGTGGGGTCATGGCCTTTCTCGCTGCCCGCGGTTCTCCCTGGGCGAGGAGGGGGCCAGCCAGGACGCCCAACATCGTCGGGTCGGCGCCCTCCAACTCGTCCACCCGGTGCAGCGCCTCGGGCGATTGTGGCATGGACGTCTCGTTACGGGGAGGATTGCAACTCGTTACTGCCCACATGGTTCCTCCTCCTCGATTGTTGTTTCATCATCGTCCCGATGGCTTCATGTGCCAACGAAGGCAGCCAGAAATATCGATGGGGGACAGCGGGCATCGCCCTGCCCCCGCCAGCTGGCATGAATCGTGATCGACCCCCTCAGGAAGGGCGGAGCGGTTCGGAGTGGCGGGCGTGGGCCGCAGCGAGACAGGATCCGGCAGCTGAGCAGGAGTAGCGTTGTGGGTGTCACGCGGAGGGCGTGGTCACGCGACTCGAGGAGCCGACAGTGTCGCAGGGGGTCGCCAAGAGCCAGCACGCCGACACACGGATCGTCCTGGCCGATGATGACGTGCTCCTCCGCGAAGGTCTCACCAGCTTGCTCGAGCGGGCCGGATTCGTGGTGGCAGGGTCTGTGGGCACGGGCGGCGAATTGCTGGATCTGGTCCGTGAGAAGACCCCGGATCTGGCCATCGTGGATATCCGGATGCCGCCCGAGCACTCGACGGAGGGACTCGAGGCAGCGGCTCAGATCCGCGGCGAGTTTCCCGAGATCGGAGTCTTGGTCCTCTCCGCTCACGCAGAGGTCGAACAGGCCCTGGACCTCTTAGCCAGCGGTCTCCGTGTGGGATATCTGCTGAAGAGCCGGGTCGTGGACATCGACTCCTTCATCGAAACGGTGGAGCGCATCGTGGAGGGGGGGTCAGTTGTGGACCCGGCCCTGGTTCAGGAGCTCGTAGCGTCGCGGCGCAAGCACAACCCCCTTGATGCCCTCACTGAACGTGAGCGGGAAGTCCTGTCGTTGATGGCGGAGGGCTACTCCAACGCTGGTATCGCGCACCACTTGTTTGTGGCCGAGGGGACCGTCGAAAAGCACGTGCGCAGTATCCTGTCGAAGCTGCAACTCTCCGAGACGCAGGACGACCACCGCCGTGTTCTGGCCGTCCTCACCTTTCTGGAAAGCCGGTGACGCCACTACCCCGGCCGGCTGTCCTCCAGGCCCAGGGCCGACCGAATCGCGGTCCCGGACAGCTCGCCCTTGGACAAGAACCCGACGGCCGGGCTGGCTGTGACCAGCTCCTCCAGGTCGCGCTGGGCATAGGTGGATATGAGAACGATGGGTGAGGGGACCGGGCCGGCGGTATCGCTCAGCCGCTGGGCCAAGTCGAATCCGCTCTCGTTGGCCAAATACAGGTCAACGAGGATCACATCGGGTCGTAGTTCGGCGGCGCCGGCCATGGCTTCATCGCCCGTCGTGGCCACAGCCACTACTTCGAGCCCGTCACGTTCCAGCAGGTCTCTGGCGGCCTGCAAGAAGTCGGCATTGTCATCGACGATAAGGCATCGGAGCGACACGGAGTCAGCATGTCAGGCGATGGTCAACGATGCATTGCAGGTAGCTGGTATCTGTGGGGGGTGTACTTTGGGGCAGGTCCTCTTGTTGATCCGAGTCAGGGGGTGCAATGGAGCGGCCGCGTTGGTTTGCCGTCGGGCGAGCGTGTCCATCGGACGACCGTCCGGGGTACCGGGCGGCCGACGCGGCGCTGGTTGGCGACGACACCAAGCTCCTGGTCGTCTTCTGCTCACAACACCAGGACGTCGTCGAGGTGGTCAGGCAGATCTCTGACCGTTCGGGAGGAGCTCCGCTGATTGGTTGCTCCACGGCCGGAGAGATCGCCCCTGGCGGTCCGGCTGACGCCACCGTCGTCGTTGCTGCCCTCGGCGGTCCTGGCTTTTCGGTGAGCACGTCCTTGGCCGAGGGGGCATCGAAGGATCTACGGGGGGCCGGCGTCCGCGCTGCGGCCGCGGTGGACGGTGCTGACGACGCCGAGCGCCCCTACCAACTGCTGATGCTCCTTACCGACGGCCTGGCCGGAGACCAGCAGGAAATTCTGAGGGGTGTCTATGGGACGTTGGGGGCAGGCATTCCGTTGGTGGGAGGTTGTGCCGGCGACGATCTGAGCATGACGAGAACGTTCCAGCTGTACGGCGATTCGGTGCATTCCGACGCCGTGGTGGCGGCGGCTTTGAGGTCCGATGCACCCCTCGGTATCGGAGTAAGGCACGGCTGGCGGCCGGTGGGAGAACCGATGGTGGTTACCGAGAGCGCCGGTACCCGGATCTACGGTCTCGATGCACGGCCCGCTCTGTCGCACTACCTCGAGCGACTGGGAATATCTCCATCCGAGTGCTCGAGCACCGAGGAGCTGGCACAAGTCGCTCTTACCCACCCGCTCGGTCTCGGAAGCCGAGGCGAAGAGGCGCACGTCCGCTTCATCGCAGGGGCGGACTTCGGTGAGCAATCATTGCTCTGCCTTGCCGAGATTCCCAGCGAGTCGTTGGTATGGATCATGGCCGGAGACCGGGACTCGGTGCTCCATGCCACCGACGCCGCCTGCCTCGAGTCCCTCTCGGCACTGGAAGGGCGACCTCCTTTGGGCATGCTTGCGTTCGACTGCATTGCCCGGAGGAGCGTGCTGGGTGAACAAGGAATCAAAGGGGAGGTCGACAGGATCGAGGTCATGGCCTCTGGCGCTCCGATGGCGGGCTTTTACACCTACGGCGAGATTGCCCGAAAAAAGGGCGTGCACGGGTTCCACAACCAAACCCTTGTCGTGCTGAGTGTGGGTTGACGATGGCGGCCTCGGGTGCACAAGGATCGGCTGCCGACCGACTGGCCCAGAGGCGAGAGTACCTAGGGTCCTTTGGCTTCGTAGCTGCGTTGGCGGCGTCGGAGACCGTAGCCTCGGCTGCTCAGCAGGCGGTGGAGCGCATCGCGGAGACTTTCGACGCGGAAATGGCGGCGATCGTGCAGTCAGATCGCCTGATCGCGTCGATCGGCTATCCCGCCGGGGCCGCGCCGGCGGCCGATCTCTGGGCAACGGCGACCGGAGATGAGACCGCAATTCTCGTGCCCGGGTGCGGGAAGTGCTCCGCGTCATCAGTACGGCTCGAGCATCCTCCTGGGGCGACGCTGGTGGTGGCCCGATCCGGACCCGCTGGTCTGAGCCGATCGGAGATCTCGTTCCTGAACAGCCTGGCCCGAGTGCTCTCACTCAGGATGAGCATGCTCCGACTGGTAGAGGAAGAGCGAGCGTTGCGGGAGGAGAGCGAGCGGCAAGCGGCCGAGGTCGCCCACCTGCTCGAAATTCTCGCCGAGCGCCAGACGAAGCTCGAGTGGCTCGCCGGTGAGCAAGCGGCTCTCAGGCGGGTAGCGACGTTGGTCGCCACCGGGGTGCCCCAAGATCGGTTGTTCGCTGCGGTCGCCGAGGAGGTGAGCAAGCTGGCCAAGGCAGACTCAGTGTGGATGGTTCGCTTCGAGTCCGAGGACACCGTTGTGGTTGAAGCCTTATGGGAGAGGAATCCCAGTGGGGTGGACATCAGTAGCGGATTCAAGATCGACGGATGGTATCCGGCCATGACGGTTCAGAGGTGGGCCCGGTCAACGCGGATCGATGATCCGGCCCTTCTCGGCGGAGAGATCGCGGCGGTCTGGATGCGGCTACACGTACGGTCGGCGGTGGCGAGCCCGATTGCCGTCGCCGGTCGGGTGTGGGGCGCCGTCGTCGTCGCCACTGCGGACACGGATCCGATGGTTGCCGACACTGAGGACCGCGTTGCCAGGTTCACGGAACTGATAGCCACCGCGGTCTCGAATGCCGAAGCGAGCGTTGCCCTAGCCGCTTCCCGGGCTCGCCTGGTGGCGGCGGGCGATGACGTCCGTCGACGAATCGAGCGGAACCTTCATGATGGCGCCCAGCAGCGACTGGTGACGCTGGCCCTCAAGCTTCGAAACGTCCGCGACACCGTGCCCGGCGAATTGGCCGACCTTCGGGGCCAGCTCTTGAGCATCGAGTCTGGCATGAACGATTTGCTCGACGAGTTGCGTGAAATCTCGCGTGGCGTTCACCCCGCGGTGCTGTCACAGGCCGGGCTCACTCCCGCGTTGCGCTCAGTGGCTCGAACGGCGGCAGTCCCGGTCCGACTTGAGGTCCAAGACGTGAAGCGCCTACCAGAGGCCGTCGAGGTGGCCGGCTACTACGTGGTTTCCGAAGCGCTGGCGAACGCCTCCAAGCACGCCCAGGCCACCGTGGTCGACGTGGCAGCCCGGGTCGCAGATGACACCTTGCGGATCCGGGTATGCGACGACGGGGTAGGTGGCGCCGATCCGGCTCTCGGCTCCGGGCTGATCGGACTTCAGGATCGAGTGGAGGCACTGGGGGGATCGCTCATGGTGGCGAGCGCCAAAGGCGTTGGGACCACTATTGAAGTCGACCTTCCCATTGCCGAGAGCTCGGCGCCGCCACCGGCGCTCGGGGGTTGAGGATCACCCGACGCGTGTGATGACGGGTCACGCGCCACACCACGGACCTCGCCTGCGACAGCGCTGCCCTCAGTCGTTGCCGACCTCGGTCTCAGCACTCCGCAGACGGATCACTGCCGATGCGTCGAGCCGTCCCTCGCCGTGTGCCTGCAGTGCGCCGTAGTCGGCCTCGGCCAGGGTCGACAGCGGCATCGGGACACCCAGCTGTTCGGCCTGAACAAGGCAGATTCCGAGATCTTTACGCATCCAATCAACGGCGAACCCGAAGTCGAACTGTCCGGCAACCATCGTGTGCCCCCGGTTCTCGAGGTACCACGAGTTGGCTGCGCCCTTGGTCACCGCGTCCATGACCGGGCCGATGGCCAGCCCAGCCGTCACGGCGAAGTTGAGGGCCTCGGCCGCACCTTCGATGGCCGCGGCACACAGAACCTGGTTCACCATCTTGGTCAGCTGACCATGCCCCACCGGACCGACATGGGTGATGAACGCGCCATAGGTGGCGAGGACGGGTCGGACCGTATCCAGCGTCGCATCGTCCGCTCCACACATGATGCTGAGCCTCCCGGCCTGCGCGCCGACCTGGCCACCTGACACCGGTCCGTCCACGAAGCCGCCGCCCCTGGTTGCCATGGTCTCACCGAGCTCCCGGGCCAGCCCCGCTGACGCAGTGGTGTGATCGACCAACACCGCTCCCGGGGCAATCGTGGCGAGCACGCCTTGGTCGCCGTACACGACCTCTCGCACATCGGAGTCACCACCCACACACGTACAGACGACGTCGGCGCCCTCTGCCGCTCCACCCGGCGTCTCGGCCATCGAGCCTCCGTGCTCGGACACCCAAAGCGCTGCCTTCGAGGCAGTCCGGTTGAACACCGTGACGTCGTGTCCTGCTTCTGCCACATGGCCAGCCATCGGATACCCCATGTTCCCCAGGCCGAGGAAGGCGACCTTCAGCGGGGTCATGAGGCCTTCATTTCGCCTGGGTATCGAGACCCGACCGAAGGATGATCGAGGACGTCGAGATGGAGCATTTCGTCAGCATACAAAGCGGCCACAGGCAACCTGCGGCCCATTCCGGTTCGGAACAACCGAGATTGGGTCCCCGGGGAGGTGATCGGGAGCAGGGCCGTACTCAGAACAACCCGTCGAACGTCCCCGACCTGACCAGGACGATCACTCCGATGACGCAATAGACGACGGGGACCAGGTATGCGCCCGCCCTCCCGACAACGCCGAGCGTCCGTGGGTGACGGCCGAGGAGGAGCGCGCCGGCGCACAGGAGGGCGTCCAATACGAGGAGGCAAAGCAGGAAGAAGATGCCCTCGGCAAGCTTGCTCGCTCGGAGTATTGGGATATAGACGGCCAGGTTGTCGCCGCCGTTGCCGACGGTCACCAGCGCCGCGGCGACCAGCCCGGGTGCCACCGATGTGTTTACGTCGTGCTGGTCCTGACTCCGGTGCCGAAGGGCCACAAGGCCCCGGATGCCCAACGCCAGGGGGACAAGGCCCAAGAGACCAACCCACCGGGTCGGGAGCTCGAAGAGGGCGCCAGCAGCAGCGGCACTGACCAGGACGATGAACGCGAAGCCGAGAAGTTGGCCGGCGGCAACTCGCCGCACACGCTGGAGTGGAGCGGCGGCGAACTGTGCCGTCGTCACCACGAAGTTGTCGATGTTCGTGCTGACGAACGAGCCAACGGCGACACCGACCAGAGCTGCGGGGGTCATCGCCTAGAACGTACCAACCGGTATAAGCCCTGGCCGGAAGTGGATGGATCACTCCGCTTACCTGATAACCTAAGCGGAGTGATTTCTCCGTATTTCCTTCCCAGGAACGCTGTCAGTTGATGCTCTCGAATGCGACCGTTCGGCCCCTCCGCAGCGATGCCGCCAAGAACCGCGAACGACTGTTGAAGGCTGCCGGTCGGGTCTTCGAGGAGCAGGGTCTCGAGGCCAGCGTCGCTGATGTCGCCCGAGCCGCTGGCGTTGGCATGGGGACGCTCTACCGGCGGTTCCCCACAAAAGAAGCCCTGATCGAGGCGCTTGTCACCGAGGTGTTGGCCATGACGATCTCTATGGCCAAAGAGGCTGCGGGACAACCTGACGGCTCCGGTCTTGAGCACTTCCTGGAAGCGTCGAGCCGCTATCAGGCTGAGCACGTTGGATGTCTACCGAGGTTGTGGAGCGCCGATCACGAATTGATTCGCACCGCTCGTCGGTTGATCGCTGACCTCCTGGCTGATGCCAAGGCCCACCGTCGGGTACGCGAGGACCTCACCAGCACTGATGTCACCCTCGCTCTGTGGTCCATCCGAGGGGTGCTCGAGACGACGGGCGGCACGGCCCCCGAGGCCGTCCGACGCCACCTTGATCTGCTGGTCGCCGGGATGCGTCCGTCGAAGGACAAGTTGCCCCACCGTCCGGTCAGCCAGGCTCAAGTGGACCGGATCCTCAGCTCGTCAGGTGCCCCCCGAGCCACCCCGTCACCGTGTTGAGGTTGACGACATGACCGCGCTCAAGACAACAGCGGCGCCCGAGGCGTCCTCCGGTGCGACGCGAGCCCACTGGTGGATCCTCGTTGTCATCGCCGGGGCACAGCTCATGGTGGTGCTCGACTCGACGATCATGATCATTGCCCTCCCCTCGGCCCAACACGCGCTCGGGTTCTCGAACACCGACCGCCAATGGGTCGTGACCGCCTACACCCTGGCCTTCGGCGGGTTCCTGGTTCTGGGTGGGCGGATCAGCGACATGATCGGGACCAAACGCACCCTCATCATCGGAGTGGCGGGCTTCGCAGCGGCCTCGGCCCTCGGGGGCGCAGCCCAATCCACGGTCATGCTGATCGGTGCCCGGGGCCTGCAGGGCTTGTTCGGAGCCCTGTTGGCTCCCTCGGTGCTCTCGTTGTTGAGCACTACCTTCACCGACCCCCGCGAGCGAGGTCGGGCGTTCGGGATCTATGCCACCATCGCCATCAGCGGCGCTGCCTTCGGTCTCATCCTGGGCGGGTTCCTGACCCAATACCTCGACTGGCGCTGGTGCCTGTTTGTCAACCTCCCCATCGCCGCTCTCGTGGCCTTCGGCGCCTTCACCTTGATCCCGGGCGGACGGGGCGCGCCTGGTGTCCGACTCGACCTCCTCGGCGTCGTGCTCGGTTGTGGTGGGCTGGTGGCCCTGGTCTACGCGTTGGGTCAGGCCGGCGCAGACGGCTGGCGGTCCGCTGGAGTGGTCGGCCCCCTGATCATCGCCGTGGTCCTCCTGGTCGGCTTCACCTTCTGGCAATCGAAGGGTCCGAATCCGCTGCTGCCGCTGCGGGTCGTGAAGAACCGGAACCGGGCCGGCTCCTTCCTGACCATCATGCTGGCCGTGACGGGCATGTTCGGAACGTTCCTGTTCCTCACCTACCTGCTCCAGACGGTCGACCATTACTCGCCGCTCAAGACGGGCGTGGCCTTCTTGCCGTTGATGGCCATGAACGGGTTGGCGGCGACACAGTTGGCCAGCCGTCTTATGCCCCGCGTGCGTACCCGACTCCTCGTCGTCCCCGGCCTCCTGATCGCTGCTGCCGGTGTTCTCTTTCTGACCCAGCTCACGCCGGAAGCCTCCTACGTGACCCACGTGCTCCCGGCCGAGCTCCTGTTGGGCCTTGGCCTCGGGATTGCCATGGTTCCCTGCATCAGCACGGCTACCAACAACGCCGACCCACGGGACGTGGGTGTCACATCGGCAATGACGACCACGTCGCAACAGATTGGGGCCTCAATCGGTACGGCGCTGCTCAATACCATCGCGGCCACGGCCACCGCCGCCTATCTCGTTGCTCACACCAAGGGAGCCGACCTCGCGTCGAGGGCGACCGTCCACGGGTTCGCGGTGGCCAGTGAATGGGCCGTCGGAATCCTGGTCCTAGGGGCAGTGATAGGCGGTATCTTGATCACGGCCCACCCGGGGCGGGACGCCGCCCATCGTGCTCCGGCGGCGCCGTCGGCTGACGGAGTCGCAGCCACGGGTGATACGGAAGCGGTGGGCGAGGCCAGCGTCGTAGTCTGACGTCCCACCGGGCTGTTGGACGCGGGTCAGGGCCCGGTCGCTTGGCCCATGGCGTGGACGAAGGCGATCGTACGGTCAGGTTCCCTGCTTGGTGCGAGCTTCTCGGGGGTAGAGGCCGATTCTCCGATATCGGATGTTCATACGACGGACCTGCGCGTTGTACGTGTCGATGAGCCGAGAACGCTCGGCCTGGTCCGTGCACTCCTCGAGCTCGGCTTCGAGTTCGCGGCGCATGCGGTCAATCCGCTGCCCATCAGTCAGGGATCCTGACCGAGAGGCGCGGCGGGGTCGAAGTGGGGCGCCGTAGTGCCCACCGTCGACCCGAG
>DASXMT010000397.1:0-9389 GCA_036495505.1 Acidimicrobiales bacterium
CCCCATCAGCTCGGCGGGAACCTCGGCCTCTTCTTCGGTGAAGATTCTCCACAACTTCTGCTGCCGGCAGGAATAGATGGCCCGTTGGGCCAGGATGCGGCGCAGCGATTCGGTGGCCGATGTGCTC
Organism: Acidimicrobiales bacterium; assembly: GCA_036495505.1. Taxonomy (GTDB): domain Bacteria; phylum Actinomycetota; class Acidimicrobiia; order Acidimicrobiales; family RAAP-2; genus DASXMT01. The sequence continues at coordinate 128 of DASXMT010000397.1, forward strand.
GACTCGATCACGGCGCGCTCTTCGACCACGTGCTGCTCCATCACCGTCTGATACAGAAGTACCAGCAGTTGCTCTTTGGACGTCACGTAGTGATAGAGGCCTGGTTTGCTGAGGCCTGCCGCCCGAGCCAGGTCGTTCATGGACGTGGCCCGATAGCCCTTCTCGGCGAATACGGCTACGGCGGCGGCCAGGATGTCCTCGGTGCGGTTGCCGGCATACCTGGTTCGGGAAGGCGATGGCAGTTCGTCGTCGACTTTGGCCATCAGGGACGTCTCCAATTCACCAGCTCACGATGAGACAGGCCGACGACAACGGCCACTGCTGAGGTCGGAAGGGGTCAGTGTGCCATGTGGACGGCCCCTCCGCCATGGCCCTCGGCTGGCTCGTCTGAGTGGTAAGCCAGTGTTGGGTTCGAGGTGTGCGGAGAAGATAACTGGGTCTGGAGCGTCAACCTCTGCGCAACTCGACCGACTGGTCGGACGGGAGGTACGGTGTCTTCGCTGCATCAGCGGAAGAGCGACAAGTAGTCAGTGGAAGAACGACAACTAGAACGACAATTAGCAATTAGAAGGACAGCAAATTGAGGCGTGGTGACCGAACGGGTCGAATTGACTGGATGAGGTGCAGGCCCCACCCGGCACGCACCGGCAGGCGCCAACCCGACACTGGGCGAGGGGATCTCTGACGTGCCACTCGACTACCGCATGTACGACGCAGACAACCATCTCTACGAGGCGGCGGATGCGTTTACCCGACACCTGCCGGACCATCGCCGACACGACTTCTACTGGACGACGGACGAGCGGGGCCACCGTCACGTGATCCTTGGCGGCAAGGTCTTCGACTACCTGCCCAATCCGACCTTTGACCCAATCGCCGTGGCCGGCTGCCTGCTCGACGTGTTCAAGGGCGAGAAGTCGATGCTCGAAACCAAGAACACGGCGTACCAGTTCGAACCCCTGGCCGATCGCCCCGAGTACCAGCAACGTGTGCCCCGAGTGCGTCGGATGGACGAGCAGGGAGTCGAGGCCTCACTGGTCTTTCCCACCATGGTCTCCGGCCTCGAAGAGGCGACGGGCGACGACGTCGACCTGACGACGGACCTCTTGTGGTCGTTCAACCGCTGGCTGGAGGAGGAGTGGGGCTTCGCCTTCCAGGATCGACTCTTTGCCACCCCGGTCATCTCCCTCGCCGATGTGGACGAGTCGGTCCGGATGCTCGACTGGGCGCTCGAACGTGGGTGCCGAGCCATCATGGTGCGACCCTCGCCGGTCCCGACTCGTATGGGCCTGCGCTCGCCAGCCGACTCGATGTTCGATCCCTTCTGGGCCCGCTGCCAGGAAGCGCAGGTGCTCGTCTGCGGCCATCTGTCAGCCACCGGGTATCACCGCTACTCGGGGGACTGGACCGGCGTGTACGAGTTCGCCCCCCACCGTCCCCAAGGACCGTTCGCTTCGATATCGACCCACGCCCGGGCCACCATGGACTTCTTCACCGCCATGGTCGTCCAGGGAGCGGTGACCCGGTTCCCGCGGCTGCGTCTCCTCTCGGTCGAGAACGGCTCGGACTGGGTGCACTGGATCATCGAGCGGTTCAAAGTCGAGTACCAGCGCTACCCGGGGTCGTTCCCCGAGGAACCCGTGGGTGCCTTCGAGCGGTGCGTCTGGGTGGTCCCCTATTGGGAGGAAGCCATCAAAGACCTCACGACCTACGTACCGGTCGAGCGCATCTTGGCCGGATCGGACTTCCCCCATTCTGACGGCCTACCCGAGCCGACCCAGTTCGCCAAGGCGCTGCACGAGTTCTCCGACACAGACGTTCAGTGCATCATGCGTGACAACCTGCGGTCGCTCCTCGTTTCAAACTGATGGTCGACCGCGACGCTGCCTCGCCGCCGCTCGGCAGCGCCCTGTCCGGCGATCGGACCCCCGGCCCACCCCCGATGCCAGCCGCCCAATCCCGTCCCGGTCCGAAGAGCGCGGTCACGGTGGCAGAGTGGGTACGGGGCCTGGCTGCGGCTCACGGTGACCACGAGGCAGTCGTCGGGAGCGGCGGGCGCCTTACCTACCTGGACCTCGACCGCGAGTCCCGTAGCCTGGCCCGAGGGCTCCTGGCCAGGGGGGTCGGCAAGGGGACGCGCATCGGACTGTGGCTAGGCAACGGGCCTTCCTGGGTGGTGACGTTTGCGGCGATCGCCCGGTGCGGGGCGGTGGCCGTTCCCCTCAGTACGTTCTTCTCGGACGAAGAGCTGGCCATCGTGGTCCGCCACGCCGACCTCCAGGGAATCTTCATCCATCCCCGGTTCCTGGGCGACGACCAGCGGGACCGCATGGCCAAAGCACTCCCCGAATTGTCGGGCGAAGAGGCCCCTCCGTGGACGATCAAGGCGGCCCCGTACCTTCGCTGGGTTGTCTCGGTCGATCAGTCGGACGAGGGTCCCTCGTGGTCGAGAGATCTCGGCTGGCTGGTCGAGGGATCGGCCTCGGCCGCGTTCGACGAGGACATCCTGGCCGAGGCGGAACGGGAGGTACACCCCGACGACGACGCCATCATGATCTACACCTCCGGGTCCACGGCGATGCCCAAGGGCGTTCCCCACAGCCACCGCACCATCATGGACAAGACCCACTATCTCCGGGAGTGGCTGTCCGTGGAGGATGGCATCCGGTCCTACACCGCAGCCCCCTTCTTCTGGGTGGGCGGTCTGACCATGAGCCTCTTCGTGGTGCTCGACGGCGGGGGGACCCAGTTCTGCACCGACCGGTTCCTTGCCGGCGAAGTCCTGGCCCTCATTGGCGACGAACGCATCGAGCGGGCTGTGCTCTACCCCCATCAGATCAACGCCCTCCTCGAGCACCCCGACTTCGCCGGAGCGGATCGCTCCTCCTTGCGGGAGGCAGATCCCCGGATGCTGGTGTCCACCGTGGACTTCCAGTCCGGACCTGACTCCTTGCGCATTGGGCTCGGCATGACCGAGACATTCGGCGGCTACTGGTGGGGACGGCCCGAACCGGGAGAACCGGGAGTCCCCACCGCCCGCCTGCGCAGCGACCGCCGCCCTCCGCCCCTCGAGGTCCTGCAACCAGGAATGGAGCTGCGCGTGGTGGACCCCGCCGGCCAACCGGTGGACGACGGTGATCTCGGCGAGGTCTGGCTCCGGGGGCCCACGGTCACCAAGGGGTTCTACAAGACGGTTCGGGACGAGGTCTTCGACACCGACGGTTGGTTCCACACCGGAGATCGAGTCGTAGTCGACGGCTACCGTCTGCACTTCCAGGGCCGTCTCAACGACATGGTCAAGACGTCGGGGGCCAACGTAGCCCCGAGCGAGGTCGTCATGGCCCTCCGGCAGGTCGACGGCGTCCGCGAGGCCTACGTGCTCGGGCTCCCCGATCCGGTCCGGGGACAGGTGGTCGTGGCCGCGGTCATCCTCGAGGACGGGTGCTCCCTGACCGCAGACGAGCTTCACCGAGCACTCCGTGCTCGGCTCTCCACGTTCAAGGTCCCGAGCTCCTTCGTGTTCCTCACCGAGGCGGAGATCCCATGGACGCCTTCGTTCAAAGTGCGGTACGTCAAGCTCGCAGAACTGCTGGCCGAACGCATTGACCGGTCCGGGCACTGAGGTCGGTCGAGTGCAGCCGGACAGGCCCAACGAGATGGCCAGGGGCAGGATGGACCTAGAGCTTTCCGAGGAACAGGAAATCCTGGCTGACACGGTGGACAAGCTCATCGAGAGGCACTGTCCGGTGTCGAAGGTCCGATCACTGGTCGAGGACGGCGCCGGCATCGATCGAGATACCTGGCGCAGTTACGGGGCCGTTGGGCTGTTCGGCCTGTTGGTTCCCGAGAGCCGCGGTGGGAGCAGCACCGGGTCCGACGGCATGGTCGACGCCGCCCTGGTCTGTGAGGAGATGGGACGAAACCTGCAGCCCGGGCCCTTCGTCCCCACGCTCCTCGTTGCCCAAGCGGTCGCCGAGAGTGAACGAACCGATGCCGGCGAGGTCGTGCTCGACGACCTGCTCTCGGGCCGGCAGGTTGCCACCTGGGCGTTGGCCGAGGGGGGGAGTTGGGACCCAGCCGAGGTCGTCCTGGAGGCACGGCGCGAGGCGTCCGGATACGTCCTGTCCGGGTTGAAGGACGTCGTCCTCGATGCCAAGCGGGCCGACCAGGTCCTGGTCACCGGGCGCCTCGATGGTTCGCTGGCCGACTTCTTGGTGCCCACCGACACCGCCGGCCTGTCCTCCATCCCGTACGGGTCGCTCGACGTGACGCGCCGATACGGCCAACTGGTCCTCGAAGGCGTGCACCTTCCGACCGCCGCCCTGGTCGGCCGGTGGCCCGATGCGGAAGCGTCCATCGCCCGTCGCTTCGATCGGTCCGTCGCCCTGCAGTGCGCGGAGACCGTCGGTGCGACTGCAGCGATCTTCGAGATGACGGCTGAGTACGCCAAGGACCGCCTGTCCTTCGGGCGGCCGATCGGCTCCTACCAGGCGATCAAGCATCGGTTGGCCGACATGATGATGCTGCTCGAGGCGGCCAAGGCGACCGCGGCTTCAGTGGCGCGCCAGATGAACGGCGAGGCATCGGACTCGCTGCTGGCCAGCACGGGCAAGAGCTACGTGGCCGAGGCGTGCACGACCGTCGTCCAAGAAGCCCTCCAGATTCACGGTGGCATCGGGTTCACCTGGGAGCACGATCTCCACCTGTACCTGCGCCGGGTCAAATCGAACGAGGCTCTGCTCGGTACGCCCTGGTGGCACCGCGAGCGCATCTACGGACTCATCGCCGACGGACCACGAGTTGACGGCGGACCACGAGTTGACGGCGGGCCACGAGTTGATGCCGGGCGCGCCGCGGGCGGAGGGCATCACGAGGCTCATTCGGACCGAGCCGGTGCGTCGGCGTGACGGTCCCGAGCGACGAGCAAGGAGGGCGGCTTGACGAGGGGTCGTTTCGTGCTGCAGCCAGGACGTGGCTTGCCGAGCACGTGCCCCGCCGGGTTCCAGAGGCCGATTCCGGGCAGCATCGGTCCGATGAGGCGGGTGAGGTGTCCAGGGCCAAGGACCTGCAGCGCCTCTTGGTCGAGGGCGGCTACGCCGGGCTCACGTTCCCAACCGGGTTCGGCGGTCAGGGGCTGGGCATCCGGTACCAGCAGATCTTCGACGAGGAGTCCGCCACCTATGAGATGCCGACGATCCTGAAGGTCCCGACCTTGGCCATCATCGGGCCGACGATCGAGGTGTGCGGTACCCGTAGCCAAAAGGAGCGGTACCTGCCACCGCTCATCCGGGGGGACGAGTGGTGGGTCCAGTTGCTCTCCGAACCGACCGGGGGCTCGGATCTGGCTGGGGTCCTTACTCGTGCCACCCGGGACGGTGATCTCTTCATCGTGCGCGGCCAAAAGGTGTGGAGCACCGGCGCGCATTACTCCCAGTTCGGCTTGTGCCTCGTACGGACCGACGCCGATGCCCCCAAGCACCGTGGCCTGACCATGCTCATCGTCCCCTTCGATGCACCCGGGGTCACGGTCAGGCCGATTAGACAGATCACCGGCGAGTCCGACTTCTGCGAGGTCTTCTTCGACGACGTTCCCATTCCGGTCGAGAACGTGGTCGGCGTGGTCAACGAAGGCTGGTCGGTGGCCACAACGCTCATGGGCTTCGAGCGCAGAGCGGCGGGAGTGGGCCGCCCACGCGATGTCGTTGGCGACCTAGTCAGATTGGCCGGCGAGCGAGGGTTAGGCGACGACCCCGTCGTGCACCAGGCCATAGCTAGTGCCTTCGTCGCCGGTGCGGTCGAGGGGTATTTCGCCCGTCGGGTGGCCGGTGGCATCCAGTCGGGCCGGATGCCACCCCATGCAAGCGCGCTCTTGAAGCTCTACCGGGCCGGGAAGCACCAACGCAATGCCGAGGCGGCAATGTCCATGGCCGGCGAGCGGGGCGTGCTCTGGCCGGAGGACGAGGGTGGCGATGAGTGGGCTCAGGAGTACCTCGGGACCAGGGCCCGATCGATTGCCGGCGGCACCAACGAGATGCAGCGCAACGTGATCGGGGACCGCCTTCTCGGCCTACCCCGTGAACCTCAGCCCGGGTCCGACGTTCCCTTCAACCAGATTCGACAGAACCGGTTCCCAACGGCCTGATCGTGACGGGTGGCTGCCCCCCTCCCGTGGTGCGCCTCGAGCGAATTCTTCGGCCAATGTGGCCGTGATCAGCATGGTGGGCGGACGAGGAATCGCGGTACATCACCGGCGTGAGCGTCCGCGTCGTACCCGGAGTGATGCTCAAGACCCCGCCGATGTGACCGGCTCGAGCGCTTCTTCGACGAGACGGTCCCATGTCTCCTCGGCCACCTGGTTGAGGAACTCGCCTTTGGCGAATCCGTAGTAGGCCGAGAACTGGAGGGCGACCTCTCTCATCTCGCCGAGACTGATGTCACCGGACTGCAGCGCGGAGCCGACGTGGCTGCGGATGGGCATAGTCGAGTCGTCGATGCCCACGCAGGCCAGGGTGATGAGCCGACGGTCCCGCCGGCTCAGGCCGGGCCGCTGCCACACGTGCCCGAAGACGAAGTTCAAGATGCCGGCCTGGGTGTACGGCGTGTCGGGCGGCGGCGCCCCGATCAGGTTGATGTTGCGGAATGCCTCCTCACCCCCACGGACCCGCTCCTCCGGGTCACCGGGACCGAGTGAGTCGATGGTAAGTGGTGGCAGCGGGGCCGGTGCTTCCCCCCGCTCCTCTTGGATCCGGGCCCACTGCTGGCGGATGACCCCTTCGACAGCGGAGCCCTTGGGCCAACCGCAATAGACAGCGAAGTGGAGCACGAACTCAAGTATCTCGGCGATGGCGATATCGCCACTATTGAGCGCGGCGTACACGTGGGCGTTGATCGGCCCCGTGGAGTCGGCCCCGGCCACGCAGGCCAGGGTGACCCATCGACGGTCTCGCCGGCTCAACCCGTCGCGGGACCAGACTCGGCCGAAGACGAAGTCCAAGGTGGACTCGGCGTACGGGCTTGTTGGTTGGTCCGGTTCGACTGTCATGACCTCGCGGTACATCTCTATGGCCTGAGCCCGGTCCGACGCAGGACTACCCGTTGGGTTGGTGCGCCCGGTGTCGCTGTCGGGGGTGCCCCCGGTGCCGCTGCCGGGGTTGCCCCCGGGACTGCTGCCCCGGTCGTCCCGGCTGTCGCTCCCCATGGCGCTGCCGCCCTTCCATCGAAGTCATGTGTAAGAACTCTAAGTCAATTGACTTTAACGGTGCAAGATGATTAGCTCCACTGGTGGCCGTCCCGGTAGTCCTGACCCGACCTGTACCGCTTTCAAATGCGTCGTCGACGCGCGAGCAACTGATCCTCACCGCCGAGCGTCTGTTCGCCGAACAGGGCATCGACGGCGTTTCCCTCCGCAAGATCGGCGCTGAGGCCGGGAACGCCAACAACTCGGCTGTCCGGTATCACTTCGGTTCGAAGCAGGGGCTCCTCCAGGCCATCCTCGAGTACCGGCTCCCCGGCCTGAACCGCCGCCGCCAGCTGCTGGCCGCCCAAGCCCGCCCCGACGATCTCCGGTCCTGCCTCGAGGCCTACCTGCTGCCGATTGTGGAGGAGGCCGAAGCAGAGGACAGCTACTACCTGAGCTTCCTGGTCCAGCTCCAGGGCACCGGCGTCGCCGAGCACCCCTTCGGACGACTGTCCGACCGTTTCCGAGCCACCACCGAGGAATTCATCGGCCACATCTCCGATCTGCTGCCCGATCTCCCCCCATCGGTGCGCTCGTCCCGAATCGAGCACGCGCTGGCCATCTGTGTGCACGCCTGCGCCGACCGCGAGAGGGCCAGGCGCTACGCATCTCCGGTCACCGCCTACCCAGTGCACGCCGCCGAGCTGCTGGACGGGATCATCGGCTTCCTCCAGGCGCAGGTCTCTGCCGCCACCCTCGACGCACTCGAGGCATTTCCCCCCGGTCCCCCTACCTCCCGCCGCCGCCCGCGGTGACCGCGTTCGTCGACCTCGGCGACTCCGTCGCCGTCATCACCGGGGCGGGCAGCGGGATCGGCCGGGCCGTGGCCCACTCCCTGGCTAGAAAGAAGAGTCACGTTGTGGTGACCGACATCGACGGACAGCGCGCCGACTCCGTGGCCGGGGAGATCCACTCCGAGGGGGGCGACGCCGTCGCCTTGCCGTGCGACGTGTCACAACTCGCCGATTTCGAGCGCGTCCGCGACGCTTGCCTCGAACACTTCGGTCGGGTCGACATCGTGATGAACAACGTCAGCGTCCTGGCCGTGGGTTCGCCCGAGGTCATCCCGCTCGAGGAGTGGCAACGGGCTCTCGACGTCAACCTGCTGGGCATCGTTCGCAGCAACCAGGTGTTCTTGCCCCTGCTATTGGAACAACAGCGAGGGCATGTCGTCAACACCGCGTCCACGGCCGGGCTGTTGCCGTACGGCTACGACCGGCTCCCGTACACGACGACCAAGCATGCGATCGTCGGGCTGTCCGAGTCGCTCGCCCTGTATCTGCGGCCCCAGGGTATTGGGGTCAGCTGCCTGTGCCCGGCCGGGGTGATCACCAACATCGCCGAGCACATCCGGTTCTTCGGGACGGCCACATCAGTGCGGGCACCGGCGCTGCCCGTGGTCGAGGCATCGATGGTCGGTGACCTGGTTGTCAATGCAATCGTCGAGGACCGTTTCCTCGTTCTCACCACCCCCGAAGTGGGCGACGAGATCGCTGAGCGAGCTCAGGACGTCGACGGGTACGTGCGGTCGAGGAGCCAGAGCGCCGAGTGAGCACCCGGTGCGAGTGCACCAGTCAGTGCCGCTTCCGGCAAAGTTTGCCCACTATCGTCCGGTTGTCCTTCACCTGGGGGTCGTGTGGGAACCTGGTGTCGTGAGTCTCCGATCCCATGCCGATGCGTGGTTGGCAGCCTGGAACGCCCACAACCTCGACGCGGTGATGGCCTGTTACGCGCAGGACGTCGACTTTGTCGCGTCGACGGTAACTCGCCGTTGGGGCCGACCTGACGGTCGCTTGGAGGGAAAGGCTGAGCTCCGCCAGCACTTCGAGCTCGGACTCGAGCTGGCTCCCAACTTGACCTTCACGGAGGAATCGTTTCTCACGGCTCCCGCGGGCTACGCCATTCCCTATCGGCGCGAAAACGGGAACCGCGTCCTTGATGTAGTCGAAGTGGACCACGTGGGTTTGGCCAAACGGGTTCGCGCCTTCTACCAAGACGCCCAGCAGTGATCAAGACGCCCAGCAG
>DASXMT010000398.1:0-2359 GCA_036495505.1 Acidimicrobiales bacterium
TGGGCGCCGAAATAGAAGATGTAGAAGGCGGACAGCAACCAGACGAAGGCGGCCGCCGCGACCACGACCCAGGTCGGTGTGGCTCGTATCCGTGCGAGTGACATGGATGAAGGCTCCCGGTTCTGGCGGTCGGGTGTTGTCGGCACCTGCGCCGAGGACGCCCTCGCTGACCCACCTCCCGGTGGACCCTCCGCCAACCGGCTGGTGACAGCCGGCCAGCGGAGCCCGTTGCGGTGGGCCGGGAAGGATTCGAACCTTCGAAGGCAGAACCGGCAGATTTACAGTCTGCTCCCTTTGGCCACTTGGGTACCGACCCGCAGACGGGGAAGGATACTGCCAAGCGCGGCGCTACTGTTTCTTCATGCCAACCTTCGACATCGTCTCCGAGGTCGACATGCAGGAAGTCCGCAACGCGGTGGATCAAGCCAATCGCGAGGCGACGACCCGGTTCGACTTCAAAGGCACCGATTCGACCATCGAGCTGGGCGACAAGGAGCTGATCCTCAACTCCAACACCGAGGACCGGCTCCGGGCCCTGTACCAGGTGCTCCAAGAGAAGCTGGTCAAGCGATCGGTCTCATTGAAGTCCCTGGACCTCGGAAAGATCGAGGAAGCCTCACGCGGTGCCGCCAGGCAGCGGATCGCGATCCAAGCGGGCATCTCCTCCGATCATGCCAAGAAGCTGAACAAGTTCATCAAGGACCTGGGTCGGAAGGGCGTGAGCTCGCAGACGCAGGGCGAACAACTCCGGGTGACGGGCAAGAAGCGCGATGACCTCCAAGCCGTCATCGCCGCCTGCAAGGAGGAGGATTTCGGCATCCCCCTCCAGTTCAACAACTTCCGGGACTGACGCCTGTCCCTTTCCCGAACTGATGCCGATCCCGTTCCGATACCTGCCTGTCGACTACTGGGAGTCGGACACCCCCGCGGATTCGAAGGTGGCCATGTCCCTGAGGACTTTGGCCGCCGCTTGCAGGATGGGTAGCGCCAAACAGGCGCCGGTGCCTTCCCCAAGTCGGAGCTCGAGGTCGAGAAGCGGCTGCAGGCCCAGATGGTCCAAGGCGATGCCCGCTCCCGGTTCGGACGATCGGTGCGCGGCCACCAGGTAGCCACGCACGTCTGGCACCAAAGCGGTGGACACCACGGCGGCGGATGCGGCGATCACCCCGTCGACCAACACCGGGATGCCCAGGGCGGCCCCGGTCACCACGTACCCCACCAGGGCGGCAATTTCTAGACCGCCCAAGGAGGCCAGCACGGCCAGCGGGTCCTTTGCGTCACCTGATCCTCCCGGATCGGCAGCGTGCCGAACCAGGGCACGCTCCACCACCGCCACCTTGGCCTCCCACCGGTCGTCGTCGATGCCGGTCCCCCGCCCGGTTACCGCTCGAGCTGGCCGACCGGTCAGCGCTGCGATCAAGGCGGCCGAGGGCGTCGTGTTCCCGATCCCCATGTCACCGGTCAGCAGGCACCGCGCCCCGGTGGCCACTGCGTCTGTGGCCACGACAGCACCGACCTCGAGGGCGCGCCGCGCATCTTCGACGCTCATGGCCACGCCAATCGACAGATCGGCCGTCCCCCGCCGGACCTTTCTGCGCAACAGGCCCGGTGCGTCGGCTACGTCGGCGGCCACGCCCACATCGACCACGACCACTGTGGCTCCGACGTGGGCGGCCAGGACGTTCACTGCGGCGCCGCCAGCGCAGAAGTTGGCCACCATCTGTGCGGTGACCTCGGCCGGCCACGGCGACACCCCTTGGGCCAACACCCCGTGGTCACCAGCGAAAACGGCGACCACGGCGGGCTCGGGGACCGGGGGGGGCGAGGAACGGGCAATGGCGGCCAGCTGGGCCCCGACCACCTCGAGCCGGCCGAACGATCCCGGTGGCTTGGTCAGCTGGTCCTGGTGGGCCTGGGCCTTGGTTGCGGCTTCGGTGTCGATGGGACGGACGCGTCTTACTGCGTCGTCGAACACGGGTGCCAGCGCGGACACGAGGCTGTTCGCCCCCCTCAGATTGATTCGACGAGGTCGTCGAGTTCCTCAACCGGGTGCCCCACACGGAACAGTCGGTTGAAGACGATGAACTTCAGCACCCAGAAGATGGCGAAGGACAAGACGTTGGCAGCCAGTACGACGATCGTTTGGTCCAAATGGTCCAGGTGATATTTCTTGCCGACGTGGGTGGCCAGGGCCGCGCCACCGACCGAGACCACGATCCCGAGGGCGGACATCGACCAGAACGGCAGGATCTCCCTCGTCAAATGGGACCGACCGTTCTTTCCCCACACCCAGCTCCGGTTGAGGTAATAGGAGGGGACCGTGGCCACGACGTTGGCGAACACCGTGCTCCACACCTCG
>DASXMT010000399.1:0-21618 GCA_036495505.1 Acidimicrobiales bacterium
CGCCAGGACCGGCGGGTCAGGCTCAGTCGGCCTGAGCGCCGAGCCACTCCCAGGTGGCCTCGGCGCTTTCCCGGTCGGAGCTCCGGACCAGTCCGTCATCGGTCAGCTTCCGGAGGTGGGCCCACAGGGACCGGCGGGCGACCGGGAACCGATCCTCGTCCACGTCCTGGTAGACCACGGGGACCAGCTGATCGATGGTGGCCGATCCCGCGGCGGCCAGGCCGGCGGCCACGCGCTCCTCTCGCTCGTGGCGATGGGCGATGTAGGCCGCCACCGCGGCGTGCGGGTCGTCGATCAACAGGCCGTGGCCGGGCGCAATGACATCGATGCGCGGCTCGAGGTCGCTGAGGAGGGCCAGGCTGGCCAGGTAGGCGGTCATGTCCCCGTCCGGGGGTGAGATCACCACTGTCGACCCGTCCATGACATGGTCGCCGGTAAAGAGCATGGTCGAGCCCGTCCCGGGCCGCTCGGCGACCAGGTCGGCCAGGTAACAGAGGTGGTTGGAGGCGTGGCCCGGGGTATGGACCGCCCGCAACGACAGGCCGGGGCGGCGGAGCTCGAAGCCGTCGGCGATCGTCCGGTCGGCGGTGAACCCGTCCCGGGAGGCAAAGCCCAGGCGCTCGGCCCCGGTGCGCCCGGCCAGGCCGGCTGCGCCGGGCGAGTGGTCGGGATGGGTATGGGTCACGAAGATCCAGCGGATCCGTCCGCCTCCGGCGCCGGCCACGGCGTCGAGGTGGGCGGCATCGTCCGGTCCCGGATCGACGACGGCGAGCTCCCCGGTGCCGATGAGGTAGGTGTTGGTGCCGGGACCGGTCATCATCCCGGGGTTGGCCGCGGTGATACGCACCACCCCGGGCGCCACCGTCTCGGGCCGGTCGTGGACCAATCCCACTAGCTCAGCCGGCATTGGCCACCGCGCGGGCCAGGGCGTCCTCGTACCCGGCGTCCCCCGGGTAGAGGACCTTGAACTCGCCGGACTCGCTGGCCACCACCCCTTCCACCGCCGGCATCTGGGTCATGGAGGGCGCCGCTTCGAGCAGCTCTGCCGTGGTGGTGAACTTCCCCACTGTCCCCAGGTTGGCGATGGTGGGCGGTAACAGGTCGAGCTCGCCCCGTTGGTGTCGGTCCAGGGCGTCGGCCGGACGCAGCCACACGCTGGCGATCATCTCGCCATCGTCGTGCACCGCCACCTGCCCCAGGGGCGCGGCACACACGAAGAACCGGGTGTCGAACCGCTTGGGCATGAACCCGGGGGTGATCCAGCGGCCGAGGTAGTGGAGTGCCTCGGTGGCTAGCTCCAAGCCCTCGTCCCTGCACACGTCAAGGAAGCGGGCGGTGCCCGCGTTGAGCCCATCCCGATGAGCTGCGTACCGCTCCCGGACCGCGGGGTCCGACGTGTCGAGCATGTCTGGCGATCGAATCGGAGCGGATGAGTTGCCCCCCTCCTCAGCGGTCGGTGAGTAGGCCAAGATCACGCCGGCCTCCTCGAAGCACTCCCGGATGGCGGCAACCCAGAACGACAGCCCACCGTTGGCAAGGCCCAAGGCGGCGCTGGCCTCGGCGTCGGTCCGACCTCGACACAAGGACCCGAAGGCGGCGTCCCCGTCGGCCTCGTCCACCGAACCGCCCGGGAACACGTGGGCCCCGGGGGCGAAGCTGGCGTCCAGGCTGCGTCGGAGCATGCACACCTCGATGGCCGCCTCCCCGTCGTCGCCGACGGCGTCGCGCACCAAGAGCACGGTGGCGGCGGTACGGGCAGGTTCGGACACGAAGCTCAGGCTACTGGTGGATCTCCCGGCGGCGTCTCTTGGCCACGCGGGCAGCGCACGGCGGAAGCTGGGCCAGCAGGGGGATGGCCAGCTCCCCGAACCGGGCCGGATGGGCCAGGAGCCAACCGTGTGATCCCTCCACCACCGTTCCCTCCACGCCGGCGGCGCGCCGGAGGTCGTCGAAGGCGGAGCGGGGAACCAGCCGGTCCCGGTCAGACCACACCACGCTCACCGGGGTCCCGCGTCGGTGAACCTCCTCGAGCTCGGCGATCAGATCAGCCCGGCGAATGAAGTCACCGGTCTGCCACATGGCGAACGGGTTCTGGATGAGGGCCAGCGGGTTTTGGATCAGGGCGGGAAGGAGGTCGCCGAGCACGGACGGAATGACCCGGAGGAGCCCCGGCGAAAGAACCAGATCGGTCGAGAGGTGCCTGCCCCAGTCCCACACCGGCCGTTGCGCCATGGTCCGTACCCGGTCGGCGTGCGACGACCAGGTGGGACTGCCGATGGCATTGGCCAGGTACAGCGAGGCAGCACGGTTCGGGAGATCGTGGGTGAACTGGGTGGCCACGCCGCCTCCGAAGGAATGACCGGCCACCAGGTCGACCTGATCGATGCCCACGGCGTCGAGGAACCGGCCCACCCAGGCGGCGTAGCCGGCAAAGGAACGCATGCCCGAGGAGAGGCCCCGGCTACCCCCGAACCCGGGCAGGACCGGGGCGACGACCCGGCATCCCACCAGGCCCAGGTGGCGGATGGGGGCCCGGTAGGCGTGAGGGCGCAGGCCCCAACCGTGCAGGAACAGGGCCGTGCGACCCACCCCGGTGGCGCCGTAGGTCACCGGACGCCCGTCGACGGTGACCGTCGACCACAGCAGGGCTCCCGGACCCGGAGGTGCAGGCGCTTCGGGACGTGCCCCGGCCGGGAGGGGCGCAGCCGGCGGATCGAGCATGGCCGGCAGTGTACGACTTGCTCTCCCCCAACTGCATGCATCGGCGCGACTGTGAGCGCCGGCTTCCAACCGATACGCTCACCGGGACCGTAGAACGATTTAGGACTAGCGGAGACGATGGCCGAGAACAAGCGAGCACCTGGCGGGGGCAACACACCGAAGCCTGGCGGCAACACACCCAAGGCCGGGGTCTCGGCCAAGGATCGCAGCCGCCAGCAGAGCAGGCCGGTGTCGGCCAAGGCGCCGGCCAAGAAGAGCGGTCCGGCCAAAGGTGGACGTGGTGGTGGGGCCGCCCGCCCTCCGGTCAAGGGAAAGGCCGATGCCCGACCCAAGGGTCCCTCCGGGGCCCTCATGGCCTGGGGTGCCGTGGCCGTGGTCATCGTCGTCGTCGTCGTGCTCGTCGTGGTCAAGGTGACCAGCGGCGGTCCAGCCAGCGCTGCGTTCACGCCCGTCACCCCCGCGCCAACCGGCGTGGTCTCGGCGGTGACGAACATCCCCGAGTCGGTCTACAACCAGGTTGGCGTCACCTCAAGCGTCCAAGTCAGCCCGCCGCTCTCCCTGTCCAACCAGCCGATCCTGATGTTGGACGGCAAACCCGGCATGCTCTACGTGGGCGGCGAGTTCTGCCCCTACTGCGCGGCCGAGCGTTGGGCCATCGTCTCCTCGCTGTCCCGATTCGGAACCTTCTCCGGCCTCAAGGTGACCGCCTCGTCCAAGACCGACGTATACCCGAACACGAATACCTTCAGCTTCCAGGGCTCCACCTATACCAGCCCGTACGTGACCTTCCAGGCCGTAGAGCAGGTCAGCAACATCCCGAACGGCCAGGGCTACTACAAGCCGCTCGACCAGATCACCAAGGCACAGCAGGACATTCTCAACAAGTACGAACAGCCGCCCCTGGATCCGAACGCCACTGCCGGCCAGTTCGGGTACCCCTTTGTGGACATCGGCAACCAGGCCACCATTACCGGGCCCTCGTACAGCCCCGGGATCCTGGCCGGACTGTCCCATAGCGAGATCGCCAACGGTCTCTCCGACCCGAGCAATCCGGTGACCCAGGCCATCGTGGCCACCTCCAACTACATCAGCGCCAGCATCTGTGCTTCGACCAAGAACCAACCCGCGTCCGTGTGCCAGAGCTCGGGCGTCCAAGCGGCGGCCAAGTCGCTCGCCTCAACGGCCAAATAGGCTGAGGGGCCGGGCGGAGGATGCACACGCTGCGCTGGCAGCCGATCACCAGCCTGGTGCTGTCGATCTTCGGACTGGGCGTCTCCATCTACTTGACCCTCACCCATTTCTCCTCCGCCGTGACCCTGTCATGCCCGGCGGGAGGAGGGGTCATCAACTGCGAGAAGGTGACCACCAGTCCGCAGTCCTACGTGTTCGGCATCCCGGTGGCCGTGCTCGGTCTGGTCTATTTCATACCGATGCTCGTCTTGTGCCTGCCGGCAGCGTGGCGCTCGCTCAACCGGTGGATCCATCTGGCCCGCCTACTCCTGTCGGTGGCCGGCGTGGGAATGATCATCTACCTGATCAGCGCCGAGCTGTTCACCATCAAGGCCATCTGCCTGTGGTGCACCTCCGTGCACGTGGCCACCTTCTTGATCTTCGTGGTGGTGGTCACCACGACGCCGGTTGTGCTCTCGTGGGGTGAGACGATCGAGTCGGCGGACTATGTGGATGCCGCCGAGGGCGTGGGCTCCGAGTAGGAGGCGGCTCCCGAGAAGCTGATGACCGACGCCGACCAAGCGACGAATGCGTCCGACCCGATGGCGATCGGTGGGGACACCGCCGTCGGCGGTTCGCTGACCAGAACGGCCAAGTTCGCTTGGGGGGCGATCGTCGTGCTGCTTGCCGGGGTGATCGCCCTGGTCGTCGTGGCGCTGACCACCACGACCACCACGCTGGTCATCCACCGGCCCCTGGCGCCCGAGTCCGTAGTCCGTCAGATCTCCGATGTGTCCCAGACGACCTTCAACGATGTCGGCGTGGACTCCCCAACGGTGCCGGTGGTGGCTCCCGTTCTCATGCATGGGCAGCCCGGGCTGATGGCCAATGGCAAGCCCGAGGTGCTCTACGTTGGCGCGGAGTACTGCCCGTTCTGCGCCGCCCAACGGTGGGCACTGGTTGTGGCACTCTCCCGCTTCGGGACCTTTACCGGCCTTCGGGACATGCAGTCGTCAGCCACCTCCGCCTGTCCCGAGGTCCAGAGCTTCAGCTTCCACGGAGCCACTTACAAGAGCCCCTATATCTCCTTCTCCGGGATCGAGGAGTACTCGGACGCGCCGGGCCCCAACGGGGTGTTCACCAGGATCGCCTTCCCCACGACCGCGCAACAGACCGCCATCGACCGTTACGGGCCGATCGCCGTGCCCGGTTGGACGCCACGGTCGGGCGGAAACCTTTTTCCGTTCGTCGACGTGGGCAACCGGGCCGTCAGCGGGACCTCGCAGTTCAGCCCTGCCGCGCTCGTCGGCCTGTCCCAGGCCACCATCGCCAGCCACCTCGACGATCCCACCAACGCCGTCACCAGGGCCGTGATCGGTTCGGCCAATTACCTGACCGCGGCCATCTGCATGGCTACCAACCAACAGCCACCCCGGCTCTGCGCCTCCAAGGGGGTCCGAGCCGCTCTGACCTCGTTGAACGCCTCATAAGGCCGACCCGCGGTCAGCCTGCTCGGCGGTCCACCAGCTGCTTGCGCTCCAGCTCGTTCAGGCCGCCCCAGATCCCATGGGGCTCACGGATGCGAATGGCGTAGTCGAGGCAGTCCGAGCGCACCGCACACGTTGCGCAGATCGATTTGGCCCGCGCCTCGCGCCTGAGCTTCTCTTCTTTCCGCTCGGCATGGGACGGCGGAAAGAAGATCTCAGCCTGTGGTCCCCGGCAGGATGCTTTGATCTGCCACGTATCTACCGCCTGCGCCATTGTGCCACCATCCCCCTTGCACGCGCCCAGTGGGCGTCCTCCCCCTCGTGAACGTACTCGCGAAGGTGTCGGCGCGACAAGAGGTCCGGGGTGTTTTCTTGGTCATAACGCCACGTCGGCGGGCGGTTTTCCGGTTCCGCCTGGTCGATCGGCACCTCCGTGGGCCCCTGTGAGCCATTTGGGGTGGCGGGCACTACGCTCCGGACGTCATGGACGTCAGCGCCTTTTGCACACAAAGCAACGTCCTGATCGTGGCGGGCAAAGGGGGCGTGGGCAAGACGACGATGGTCGCCGCGCTGGCCCGGATGGCTGCCAATGTGGGCCTATCCGTCCTGGTCGTGGAGCTGGAGGGTCGTCCGAGCCTCTCGTCCGCGTTTGGCGACAGCGGGGACCTCGGGTACGCCGGGACGGTGCTGACCGCGGCCGGTGCCGACGATGACGAGACGGCGCTGAGCGGGGGCACCGTCCACGCCCGGACGATCACGCCGGACGACGCCCTCCTCGAGTACCTGGCCGACCACGGACTGCGTCGGATGTCCAAACGCCTGCAGTCGTCAGGGGTCCTCGACGTAGTTGCCAGCGCCATCCCTGGTATCAAGGACATCCTCGTCCTGGGCAAGATCAAGCAGATCGAGCGCAGCGGGGTCGCCGACCTGATCCTGGTGGACGCCCCGGCCACCGGGCACACCATGACCTTCCTCTCGTCGGCCAGCGGACTGCTCGACGCCGCACGGGGCGGTCCGGTCCGGTCCCAGGCCGCCGATGTCGTCGAGCTGCTCACCGATCCCGCCCGGTGCCAGGTCGCCCTGGTCACCCTGCCCGAGGAGATGCCGGTGAACGAGGTGGTGGAAGCGGCGTACCAACTGGAGGACAAGGTGGGTATCGCCCTGGGTCCGGTCATCACCAACGCCTGCTATGCCCCCCTCGACGGGCTCGATCACGCGGCCGCCGAGGCGGCAGCCAGTGCCGGGGTGACCCTGGATGCTGTCGCTCTCGCCGCACTGGAAGAAGCGCGGGTGTTCCGGGTCACCCGCCAGGACCTCCAACGCGAGCAGCTCGAGCGCCTGGCCGAGGAGCTGCCCCTGCCCCAACTGCGCGCCCCGTTCCTGTTCAGCGCGACCATCGGTCCCGAGGAGCTCGACGTATTGGCTGCATCGCTGGCCGCCGGCATCAGCGCACTGTCGGAACCCGAGGGCCGGCCCCAGTCGGTGTCGTCATGACCGAACCGGTCACGCTGGACGAGCTGGCCGCCGAGCGTTCGGTCATCGTGTGCTGCGGGTCGGGTGGCGTGGGCAAGACGACCACGGCGGCGGCGTTCGCCCTCCAGGCGGCACGCCTGGGCCGGCGAGCCTGCGTCGTCACCATCGACCCGGCCAGGCGCCTGGCCAACTCGCTCGGCCTCGACGCCCTCACCAACTCCCCGACCGAGATCGCCGGGCCGTGGCCCGGTGAGCTGCATGCCCTCATGCTCGATCCGAAGGGGACCTTCGACGACCTGGTGCACCGGTACGCCGACACCCCGGAGCAGACCGAAGGGATCCTGTCCAATCGCATATACCGGAACCTGACCGGTGCCCTCTCGGGCACCCAGGAGTACATGGCCATGGAGAAGCTCTACGAGCTCTCCGACGAGGGCGCCTTCGACCTGATTGTGGTGGACACCCCCCCGACCCGCAACGCCCTCGATTTCCTGGACGCCCCCCGACGGCTCACCCGCTTCCTGGAGAACAAGGTGTTCCGGGCGCTGATGCTGCCCACCCGGGCCGGCTTGCGGGTCATGGGCGTTGCCGCCCAGGGGTTGCTGAAAGCCATCTCGAAGGTGGCCGGGGCCGACATCGTCCGCGATGCGGTGACGTTCTTCCAGGCCTTCGAGGGTATGGAGGAAGGGTTCCGTAAGCGGGCCGCCCGCGTCCGGGTGCTGCTGGCTGAGGAGTCCACGGCGTTCATCCTGGTGGCCTCCCCCCGTCCCGACTCGGTGGACGAGGCCGTCCACTTCTCCTCCAAGCTGACCGACGCGGGGATGTCGGCAACGGCCCTCATCGTCAACCGGGTGCAGCCGAGGTTCGCCGACGACTCGCAGCTGGCCGAGCTGCCGACGGTTCCCCACGACGCCGAGGGGTCGGCGCTCTCCGACCTGATCGAGAACCTGCGGGGTTTCACCGCGGCCTCGGACCGTGAGGAGAAGACCTACGAGGATCTGGTGTCCGACGTTGCCCCCGCCCCCGTGGCACGGGTCCCCCTCCTCAACTCCGATGTCCACGATCTCGACGGGCTGGCCACCATCGCCGACCTCTTGTTCGTCGACCACGGGGAATCCACGGCAGCGGGTCCAGCCAACGGAAAGTCGTCCTCCAGCGCGGGCTAACCTTTCCCAGGTGCGCACCGTTCTCGTTGCCAGCGACGCCCCCTCCGTTCGGGCCGAGGTGACAGCTATCGCCAGCCGACCGGACATTCAGATCCACGAGGCCCGCTCCGGCCCTGCCGTCCTGGCCAAGGTGGCCGAAGACGTACCCGATCTGGTCGTTGTCGACCTCCAGATGGGGAACATGGGGGGCATGGCGGTGTGCTTGGAACTTCGCCTGGAGGAGTCCTACGGCAACTTGGATCACATCCCCGTGCTCATGCTGCTCGACCGGCGGGCTGACGTCTTTCTGGCCCGCCGTTCTGGTGCCGAAGGGTGGGTGGTGAAGCCGATGGACCCGATCCGGCTCCGGCGCGCCGTCAGCTCCCTTCTCGATGGGGGCACGTACTTCGATGAGTCATACGTACCGCTCTCGATCGTGCCCGCACCCGCCCCGGTGGGGGCCTGAGGGTTCGTTCGTCAGCGACTGCGGCGAGCACCATGTTCCGACGACACCCCGATCAGGCTACGGCACCGACAAACGCGGGACGCCGAAGCAAAGACGGTAAGAACGCCAACGGCTTCCGATCGGTCGCCGCCGACGCCCAGGAACAGATCATTCTCGAGGCGCTCGAGGACCTCCGTGACACCATGGTCCGAGAGGTCATGACGCCACGGGTGGACGTCGTGGCCCTCCCCATCCCCCTGACGGCGGAGGACGTGACCCGTGCCGTTCGCGAATCGGGACACAGCTGCTTCCCGGTCTATGAAGAGAACTTGGACAACCTTATCGGGGTCCTGTTCATAAACGATTTGTTCCGCGCCGGCTGGAAGGTGGGCACGGAGCGGTCCATCAGCAATGGCGCCGTCGAGGCGACGGGGGCCAGGCCCGAGCCCGGTCCACTCGACATCTCTCGCCGACTGCGCCAGCCCTTCCTGGTCCCCGAGTCCCGATTGGTCCTCGAGGTGCTGGCCGAGATGCGCCAACAACGACGCGCCTTCGCCGTGGTGGTGGACGAGCACGGCGGGGTGGAGGGCGTCCTCACGGTAAAGGACCTCCTCGGCGCGTTGGTCGGCGATCTCCACGATGAGTTCGAGCCCGACGACGAGCCCGACGTGGTCCCGGTGGACGGCAGCCGCTGGCTGGTGGACGGTCGGATGAACGTGGATGACGTCCGGGACCGCTTGGGGATCGACCTGCCCGATGGCGAATACGTCACGCTGGGCGGGTTCCTCTTCGATGGTTTCGGTCACATCCCGATCGAGGGCGAGGTCCTCACCACGGCGGGTTGGGAGTTCCGGGTGGCCGAGATGGACAAGCGGCGTGTGGCCAAGGTGGTGGCCCAGCGGGCCCGACCGTTGGGCCCGGGCCCGTTACCGGGCGAGCCGGGAAGTGCCCGCACCCCGGTCGGGTAGCATCTCCTCTGGTTCAGGACCGGCACTGAGCAGGTTCGGATCGACGGGCTGTGGCGCAGTTTGGTTAGCGCGCTGCGTTCGGGACGCAGAGGTCCCCGGTTCAAATCCGGGCAGCCCGACCACGATTGTCCTGGGAGATGGGGGTGAGGATTCCGAGTCGCTCGGGTTCGGGGTCATCCGGATCGGACGAGCTGACCATCCTGGGTCATGACAGGTCTTGACGGGGTCGAGGGTGGCTGTCAAGACGCGTTCCCGAGATGAGGGGGTACGCCCACTGCCAAGATGGTGCGCGAACGCTTTGCGCGGAATAAGCATTCATCCAGCGTTACGCCGATCTTCCACCGAGTCGCCATCGACGCTCTGGAAGCCCCATCCGACCGTAATCGTCCAGGTCGCGTCATGAGGTGGTGGTGAGCGGAAGTTGGTTCGATGCCGGCAGTAGCTTGTCATCGTGATCGTTCCGGAGATCGACATAGCCCGAGTGGCGGAAGCCCAGCAACGCTTCATCAAGGCCATAGAACAACTGACCGACGAGCAGGTTCGACGAGCCAGTCTCCTTCCGGGCTGGACCGTCGGCCATGTGTTGACCCACGTGGCCCGCAATGCGGACAGCCACGTACGCCGGGCCGACGCTGCCGTTCGGGGTGAGGTTCTCGACCAGTACGAGGGCGGCTACGCCGGCCGGAAGGCCGATATCGAGGCTGGCTCCCTCCGCTCGACCCAAGCGCTCGTCGATGACGTCCGACGATCAGCTCGAGCCGTCGACGAGACCTGGCACGGACTGCCCCTGGAGGCGTGGACGGGTAGGAGCCGCGACACCAGCGGGATGGAGCGACCGCTCTTCGAGCTCCCTTCGAGGCGATGGCAAGAGGTAGAAGTGCACTTGGTCGATCTCGATGTCGGCATCTCGCACAGAGACTGGCCCGATGAGTTCGTGTCAGAGTGGTTGCCACGGACACGGGAACGAATGTGGAGGCAGATGGCGGCTGACGCAGTGAACGTCGAGTTCGATCTGCCGGCAGACGAACTCGCTTGGTTCTACGGCCGTCTGGCCCGTGACGACCTTTCCAAACCGCCTCCTTGGAGTTAGGGCGTCCCTGTGCGGCCGGACCGCGAGGTGCTCCAGGGCGGCGTGGCCAACGCAGGAACCGTCGTCCGTGAAGGGGTGACAGTGACGCCGTCCTAGGATCGCCCCACAGGGCCGCGTCGCCGCCGGGCACGGCCGGCACGGCCGGCACGGATCGAGCCGACAGCAATCAAGGAGAAGCAAACATGGAGATGGAATACCGGCATGTGGGCAGGTCCGGGCTGCAGGTAAGCGTGCTGTCCTTCGGCTCCTGGGTCACCTTCGGGCCCCAACTGGCCGGGGACCTGGCCGCCGACTGCCTGGCCGCCGCCTACGACGCCGGCGTGAACTTCTTCGACAACGCCGAGGCCTACGCGTCGGGCGAGTCCGAGCGGATCATGGGCGAGGCCATCGCCAAGTTGGGCTGGCCCCGGCACAGCTACGTCGTTTCCACCAAGCTGTTCTGGGGCCTCCACAACAGCGTCAACATGCGCAACACGCTGAACCGTAAATACCTACTGCAGGCCATCGACGGCTCGCTGGATCGGTTCGGGCTCGATTTCGTCGACCTCGTCTACTGCCACCGCTCCGACCCCAATACGGCGATGGAGGAGACGGTGCGGGCCATGTCGGACATCGTCACCAGCGGCAAGGCGCTCTACTGGGGCACCTCAGAATGGTCGGCGGCGGAGGTCCGAGAGGCCTGGGACATCGCCGACCGGCACCATCTGCACAAGCCGGTCGTGGAGCAGCCCCAGTACAACCTCTTCGCCCGGGACCGGGTGGAAAAGGAGTATGCCCCGCTCTACGACAGTACCGGCCTGGGCCTCACCACCTGGAGCCCCCTGGCCTCGGGCCTGTTGACGGGCAAGTACCTCGAGGGGATCCCCGCGGGCAGCCGGGCCACCCTCCCGGGCTACGAGTGGTTGAGGAGCATGCTGACCGCCGAGGAGAAGGGGGCCAAGGTCCGAGAGCTGCAGTCGGTGGCCCAGGAGCTCGACTGCACGCTGGCTCAGCTGTCAATCGCCTGGTGCGCCAAGAACCCGCACGTATCGTCCGTCATCACCGGGGCCAGCCGAGTCGAGCAGGTCAGGGAGAATCTGGTGGCCTTGGAGGTCCTTCCCAAGCTGACCGATGAGATCCTGGCCCGGATCGACACCATCACCGCCTAACCCGGCCAACGCTCAGGTAGGCCGGCGGCGCCTGTTCCAACCGGCGACGCTCTTGTGTGCGGCTGAGCGGGGACGCCGTGAGTCGTCGGGGGGGACGCTGCGTTCCAGCGCCTGGGCGGCCAACACCTCCTGGGTGGCGACGCCTTTCACTCGGGGAACGCGGATCCACTTCCCATCGGGCTGGAGCTCCCACGCCTGGGTGTCGTCGGCCAGGTTGATGTCGAGGATCTCTGCCAGCTGACCCACCGCATCGGGATCTTCGACCGGGATCATGGCTTCGACGCGACGATCGAGGTTCCGGCGACGGAGGTCGGCCGACCCGATGTAGAACTGCGCCGGACGGTCGCCTGAGCCACCGAACCGGAAGATCCGCGAGTGCTCCAAGAAGCGGCCCACGATGGATCGGACCCGGATGGTCTCCGACAGTCCGGGGACACCAGGACGCAGACAACAGATGCCCCGGCTGATCAAGTCGATCGGGGTGCCGGCTGCGGAAGCCTCGTAGAGGGCGTCGATGACCGCCGAATCATCAAGACCGTTCACCTTGATGATGATGCGCCCGGCGGGACCCGCCTTGGCCTCTTCCCTGATGCGCTCGATGACGAAGTCCCGGATCCCTCCCGGCGAGGTGACCAACTGCTGGTAGTGCGGGGGCTGGCTGAACCCGGTGATGTAGTTGAAGAACCGGGTCACGTCGGCGCCGAGCTCGGCCCGTGACGACAAGACACCGAGGTCCTCGTACATCCGGGCCGTCTTCGGGTTGTAGTTGCCCGTGCCGACGTGGCAATACCGACGAACGTCATTGCCGTCCTGGCGAACGACCAGTGTGGTCTTGGAGTGGGTCTTCAGCCCCATGAGCCCGTAGATCACGTGCGCTCCGGCCTCTTCGAGGGCTCGGGCCCACACGATGTTCGCCTCCTCGTCGAATCGCGCGGTGACCTCCACGAGCACGGCCACCTGCTTGCCCCGCTCGGCCGCCCGGACCAGGGAGGCCACCACCGGGCTGTCCCCCGATGTGCGATACAGGCACTGCTTGATGGCCAGGACGTGAGGGTCATCGGCGGCCTCGGACATGAACTCCTCGACCGAGGCCGAGAAGGAGTCGTAAGGGTGATGGACCAAGACGTCCCGCCGGTCGAGCACCGAGAAGATGGTGACGTCCTCGTCGGCGTCGACGGCGGCCAAAGCCGGTGGAACGAGGGGGGACCAGGGCTCGTCATGCAGCGCCGGGCGGTCTACCGCGTGGATGGTCCACAGGCAATCGAGACCAAGGGGGCCGTTGAACCGGTAGACGTCCTCTCGTGCCAGGCCCAGCTCCTCGCGGAGCCGCTCCACGGGGCCTTCGGAGGTGCGGGCATCCACTTCCAGGCGGATGACCGGCAGGAACCTCCGGCGCCGCAGCTCCTCTTGGAGGGCCAACAGCAGGTCGTCGGAGGCATCGTCGTCGAGGGCGATGTCGGCATCACGGGTGACCCGGAACACACACGGAGCGCCCGTCTCCATCCCCGGGAACAGCTCGCTGATGAAGGCCATTAGGACCTGCTCCATAGGGATGAACCGGTCGCCCTTGGGCAGCGGCAACAGCCTCGGCACATTGGGAGGCACCTTGACCCGTGCAAAGCGGGTCTCGTCGGTGCCCGGGCTCTTGACTTCGAGCCCGACGTTGAGCGAGAGGTTGGAGAGGTAGGGGAACGGATGACTGGGATCGACGGTCAGCGGGGTGACAACGGGAAGGATGAGACGATCAAAGATCTCCCGAAGATGGGTCCGGTCTTCGGAGCCCAGCGTGTCCCAGTCACAAAGCTCGATGTCCTCCTGAGCCAGGCGAGGGATCAGGTGCTCGTTCAACAGCGCCTCTTGGCGCACCAGCATCGTGGTCAGCTTCGACCGCACCGCGCCCAGGAGCTCCTCGGGCGTCATGCCGCTCATCGATCGAGTCTGGATCCCCGCTGCGACCTGCCGCTTGAGCCCTGCCACGTGGACCTGGAAGAACTCATCGATCCGCTCGCTGAACAAGGCCAGGAACTTGACCTGTTCGAGCAGTGGCACCCGGTCGTCCACCACCAAGTCGAGCAGCCGATCGTTGAAGTCCAGATCGGACAGCTGGCGCGCGAAATACCGCGGCCCCTCGTAGGG
The DNA here is from genome assembly GCA_036495505.1 of Acidimicrobiales bacterium. GTDB lineage: Bacteria > Actinomycetota > Acidimicrobiia > Acidimicrobiales > RAAP-2 > DASXMT01. The sequence goes on from DASXMT010000399.1 coordinate 13,784, forward strand.
GTCATCAACCGTGCGCTCGGCGACCACTGCATTTTCGGTCATCCAGTAACGATAGCGACGAGGCCGGTCACCGTCTCACCCTCCTGCATCCGGCAGGGTTTTGACGATGGTCACGGGACACTTCGTATTGGCGGCACAGCCCTGGCACACCGATCCGAGAAGCAGCCCCTTGAACGGATTGCGCCCCCGTGACCCCAGCACCAACAGGTCCGCCTCCGCAGACGCCGCGATCAGCGCTTCGGTGGGATCGCCCTCAGCCACCACCGTCCACAGAGCCACGGGGGGCGAGGGCACGATCGAGCTGACCGTTTCGGTGAGGAAGTCCTTGGCCAGCTTCTCCAACTCGTCTCGGTCGAACGCTCCCGGCATCCCGAGGAACGGGATCTGCCAGGCGAACACCGCAGTCACGGCACCGTCGAGGGCCACGGCGTGCTCGACCGACCACCGGAGAGCGGCGTTCCCGTGGGGCGAGCCGTCTACACCGACCACGATCTTGTAGGTCATGCCGCCTCCAATGGAACAACCCGTGTCGTAACCGGAGCGTACGCATCCTCGCTCAGCTCTTCGAGGCTCTTGCCCTTTGGCTCGGGAAGGAGAGTGAGGGTGAGGGCCAAGCCGACGATGGACACGACACCAGCAATGACCTCTGTCCCCCGGATTCCCAGAGAGGAGGCCAACATGACCGGGAACAGGTAGGCCCCGGCAAAGGCCCCCATCTTGCCCATGGCGGCGGAGATCCCATGGGCGGTGGTGCGAACCTCGACCGGGAAGATCTCGGCCGGATAGATGAAGGTCGTGGTGTTAGGGCCGAACTCGGTGAAGAAGTAGCTCATGCCGTAGAGGAGCACGAACGGCGCTGCGTTCGTGGTCACGCCGGGAACGAGCCCGATGAGCAAGAAGGCGAGCGCCATCATGGCAAACCCGAGGCCCTGGATGGTCTTCCTTCCCGATCGGTCCATCAACCGAATGGCCAGGGCATACCCAGGGAGGGCGAACACCACGAATATGAGCAACTGAACCAAGGTGTTGTGGAGGAGCGACGCGTGGGGGTTCAGCAACTTCAGGATCTCCGGCGACGAGATGGAATTGCCGTAATAGGAGAAGTCGAGCAGAGCCCAGCAAGCCGCCGTGCCGATCAGCCACATGCGCATGCGGCGGGATCGGGCCAGCAACAGGAACCCTTCCATGGCACCTTGGGTGTTACGAGCCTTCGAATCCCCCACGGGGTCCTTGGAGGGAGCGGCGGTCCCAGTAGCTTGGGCGATCGCCGCCTCCGCCTCTTCGTGGGCCCCGCCGGCAATGGCGAACCGAGGAGTCTCCTGGATCTGGCGGCGCATGTAGAAGACGGCCAACCCGGGGATGGCTCCGAGGGCCAGGAGGATCCGCCAGACGTAGTCGTCCGAGATCCCCGATGCCAGGAGGACCGATGCAACCAGGGGCCCGACCACCAGGCCGGCTCCCTGCATTGCGAACACTAGGCCGACCATCTTGCCTCGGGTCTGCTTGCCCGAGTACTCGCTCATGATGGTGGCCGAGACCGGGTAGTCACCCCCGATGCCGATACCGAGAACGATGCGGCTCATCAGCAAGAAGGTGTAATTGGGGGCGAACGCCGAGGCAATGGCCCCGATGGCCAGGATGAGGACCTCATAGCCGTAGATCTTCTTGCGTCCCAGAATGTCGGCGATCCGGCCGAAAACAATGGCGCCCACCGCTGACGCGGCGAGGGTGGCCGAGTTGAGTAGCGAGACCTGGCCGGTGGAGAGATTCCACTCCGGCTTCAGGAGGGTCACCACGATGCCGATCACGAACAAGTCGTAGGCATCGGTGAAGAAGCCCATCCCCGAGACGAACATGATCTTCCACTGGAACGAGGAGACCTTGGACTCGTCCAGGCTCTCCAATAAGTTCGCCGGAACGGTCGAAGCCAGGTCGTCCGGAGCCAGGTCGTCAGTCACAGCGTGAGTGTATGAATGGCCCGGTAAACAGCCATGAACGGGCGGGGAAACTTTCAGCGAACTTCGGGTTAACTGTTGATCCTCAGGCAGAGCGGAGATCCTTGAGGATCCTGGGCCCCAGCGCAGGGGTACCATCATCTAGGCATGGGAAAGCAACCGAAATGAGTGACGACCGGTCCGTCGAGGTCATCATCGAGATCCCGCGGGGCAGCCGCAACAAGTACGAGTACGACCACGAGCGCCATCTCATCCGTCTCGACCGGAGGCTCTTCTCAGCCACCTTCTATCCGGCTGATTACGGCTTCGTCCCCGACACCCTGGCGGAGGACGGCGACCCGTTGGACGCATTGGTGATGATCGACGAGCCGACCTTTCCTGGGTGCCTGGTCGACTCCCGCCCGGTCGGTGTCTTTTGGATGACCGACGAGCAGGGTCCGGACGCCAAGATCATCACCGTGGCCTGTGGCGATCCCATGTGGAACAGCGTGTTCGACATTGAGGACCTTCCGCCCCACTTGACCCACGAGATCGCTCACTTCTTCGAGGTCTACAAGGACCTCGAGCCGGGTAAGGGCACCGAGATCGGCGGCTTTGAGGGCGTGGATGCTGCTTGGAAAGAGATCGAACGATCGGTGGCCAGGGGCACGAACCCCCCAGCCTGATGTTGGCTCAGGCCAGTATCCGCGCCTTTTCCTTATCGAACTCCTCTTGGGTGAGCGCCCCAGAGTCACGCAGTCCGGCCAACTCCTTGAGCTGGGTGATGCGATCAGTGGCATCCGAGGTTGTGTCAGCGGCTGCGGGCGGCGGAGGAGAAGCGCTCGGCTGCGCCGGAGCCTGTGCCTGTTGGGCCTGATTCTGCTGGGCCATGGCCCGATTAGTGCCGGCTTTGGAGCCCATGTAGGCGACTCCACCGACGGCTGCCATCCGGAGAAGCGGGCTTCTGCGCATGAAGGGCATGGTGGCTATGCCTCGTCCACATCGAGATCGACGCCGAGGGCGAAGGCAATCTCGGCAGCGGCGGATACGACTCGGACGTTCCCTACGGTGGGATTGAGTGCAACCAAGACGCCGAGGATCTCATCGGCGGTGACGCCAGTCTCGAGCGCCAGGCCAATCTGCCAGACGTACGAGGCCGGTGAGGCATCGGCGGCGATGAGGGCGGCGATGTTGACGAGTGCATAGGTCTTGGCATCGAGGCCAGAAGCTTCCTGGTTGTCGACCCGGGCAAAGAGGAGGCCTTCGAGAGCATCGGTGTCGTGCTGAGCGACACTGCGAAACAGTTCGTGGGTATCGGATTCGGCGGGCATGTGACGGGCCTCCAGGGAAGATGGGCGTGCCGCGGACCAGGGTGTCGCTACCGGGCGACTGCACTTTAACCAGCCGTGTCATTTCGTCAAGTACAGGACAGCGTCAGTGGTGACAGAAGCTGTCGATTGAAGAAAGCACGCCAGTTTCGATTTCCCGATCCCTTTCACCAAGAGCGGGGGTCCCGAAGGATTCAAAGCTCGAATTTGAAGCCGTCTAAGATGCCTCAGACGGTTCGACGCCTGATTGTGTCTTCTGGCTGGACCGGCACTCGGGGATGTAGCTCAGTTGGCTAGAGCACCTGCTTTGCAAGCAGGGGGTCGTGGGTTCGAGTCCCATCATCTCCACCGGTGTGATGTCGCGCGACATCGGAGACCGATGTGTCAAGACATCGTAGACCACCATTCGCCCTGATCACGCCTGTGGCTGGTAGTCCCGGGCGGGATCGAGGACAAGCCTGCGCAGAGGAGACCCGTCGAGGGCGACGATCTCGATGGTGCGATCATCGATGAGCATGGCAATGCGCCATCCCCTATAGGCCGCTCCGATCCCGATGTGGTGCAGGCGGCCCCGGTAGCGCAGCGTCACCGAACCGGTCTTGTCGACCTTGTCGAGGCGAAGACGCCGGCCGTCGGTGGGGACCACCGCTCCCACCGGTCGGGCCTTCTCCCGGGCCCCATAGACCGCAGCCGGGGCCTTGCGTCCGACGCCCCGGTGGGGTCGCACCTCGTTGTAGTAGGTGACGAACCGGTCGATCTCTCGTTGGAGCTGTTTTTTGGTGCAGACGTCGTCTTGGGCAGAGAGGAACTTCTTCAGCGTCTGATGGAAACGCTCGACTTTGCCGCAGGTCTGGGGGTGGTAGGGACGAGAGTGCTTGGCCTTGATACCCAAGGCGAACAACTCGTGCTCGGTCGCTCCCGCCAGCCCGTAGCGGGCCTGGGTGCTGAAAATGAGCCCGTTGTCAGTGAGAAACGACGCGGGATAACCCCAGGTCTCAGCGGATGAGTGCAGCACCCTGATCACGTCTTGGGCTTTCACCCTGAGCATGGCCCGAGAGGCCACGCACAGCCTGGAGTGGTCGTCGATGATGTTCAAGACCTCGAAGGCGGCCCCGTTCTCGAGCTCCACATGGGTCATGTCGGCCTGCCAGCACTCGTTGGGCAGATCGGCGGCGAAGCGGACAAAAGAGCTCTTGGGCCGCTTGTGGGGCTGGGGGGTGACAAAGCCTCTGGCCTTCAGCACCCGCCAGATGGTGGATGTCGACGGCATCTCCGAGTGGCGCTTTTGCATGTGGAAGCGGATGGTCTCTGCCCCGGCGTCGACACCGAAGTCGAGCAGCTCTTTTCGCATGGCCACGATCTCGTCCTCGTAGAGATCACCGATCCGGGTGGGAGTGGTCTTGGGACGTCTCGAACGCGCCTCGAGCCCGGTATCGCCCTCGAGGCGGTAGCGCCTCAACAACTTGAACAGCCAGCTGGCACTCACCCCGTGGGCCTTCGCCAACTCCTTGATCGGCCGTCCCGTCCGCAGGTGCGTGTCGATCAGAAACCGGCCCAGATCCATAGGAAACCCTCCCGACTCGGTGGTCTCCTATGTCTTGACACATCCCCAATGCCGGCGGTCTCCTATGTCATGAATTCCGGCACCATCATCTCCACCCATCATCTCCACCATCTCCACCATCATCTTCACCAGTTCAGGGGCTATTTTTAGGCTCCCAGACCCTCTCGGATTCCCAGCGGAAGCAATACAGGGAGCAATAGAACGAGCGGCAGCCCTCACCACCTGATTCGCGTGCCTCCAAGCGTTCTGTGGCTGGTTGCCTAGCCCGGGGCGGCCACGTCGCTCTGCTTCCGCCCCCAGGACAGCGAAGGCCCGGCGTTGCCGTAGCCAGTTACAGATGCCCGATGCAGGTCGCCTTATGACTGCTGCTGTTGGTGCCGTCCGGACAGGTGGTGTTGCTCCACGTCACCTGGTTGAAGGTGGCCCTCGTGGTGATGGCACCCCGCAAGTTGGCGTTGATCAGCTTGGCCAGGTTGAGGATGGCACCCGAGAGGTTGGCGCCAGCCAAGTTGGCCCCGGTCAGGTTGGTCTGGTTGAGGACGGCACCCGAGAGGTTGGCGCCAGCCAAGTTGGCCCCGGTCAGGTTGGCCGTGCTGAAGTTGGCGCCAGCCAAGTTGGCCCCGGCCAGGTTGAGGCCTTGGAGGTTGCAGCCGGCCAGTGTCGCACAGGGTGTGCGGGTGACGACTTGGGTGAGGCTCGCCGAAGAAGCAGCTAAGGCGATGGACCACAAGTAGTTGGCCGTCACGGTGTGGGCCCCGGGGGAAAGACTAGACGTTGCCGGGCTCGTGGCAACGCCTGACGAGAGGGCCACTGGAGCGCCGAGGTTGGTGCCGTCCACCGTGAACTGGACGTTGCCGGAGGGCGCACTGCCCGTGCTCGTCACATTGGCCTTGAAGGTCACTGGCTGGCCGATGACCGATGGGTTGGCTGAGGATTTTAGGGTTGGCGGCGACTGAGCCGTCATGGTGTAACTCTGTGTTACCGAGTTGCCTGAGGCGGCTGTAGCCGTCACGGCAAAGCCGAATTGCTCACCGATTTGGGCCTTTCCGGTTACCGTGCCGCTTAGGACGCCGTTACTCGCCAAGCTGAGGCCGGTAGGAGGAGTACCCGAGGACACCGCGTACGTCACGGGACTGATCCCTCCGCTGGCCGTGATCGCCGTCGAGTAGGGCTGCTCCCACGTGGGATTGGGTAGTAGCGACGGCGAGAGCACCATCGGGGTGTTGTTGATCTTGAACGTCCGCGAATCTGACGCACTGTTGCCGGCAAGGTCATAGCAAGTCGACGACACCGTGATCGCCGTACCCTCGCCGCTCGTGGTGCTGTTCTGGGTGCAGTTGGCCGGGTCGATCCCCGAACCGGCGTCGGTCCAGTTCCACGCGACCGACACGTCACTCAGGTACCAGCCGTTACTGCCCGCTGTCCCTGTCACCACCGGATTGTCCGCCGGCGGGGTCTTGTCGACCTTGACCGTTGTCGACGCCGTGCCCTTGTTCCCGGCCACGTCAAAGCACGTCGCGCTCAACGGGATCGAACCTTCACCCGAGGAGGTCGACGAGGTCGTACAGTCTGTCGCGTCGATCGAGTTCGGGTCAGCGGCCGTCCAGTTCCACGCGACGGTGACGTCCGTGTTGTTCCAGCCCGCAGCATTCGCGGCGGGAGACTGAGTCGGCACCGCGACAGGTCCGGCCGTGAAGCTGATCGTCACCCCACCCGGCGTATCTGCGGTGCCCAACGTACTCGACCCGCCTGGCGGCACCAGACTTGATCCGCCGCCGCCACCATTACCGCCGGTGTCCCCATTCAGTCCGCCACCGGAACCGCCACCGTAGTAACCACCGCCACCACTCGGACCGGCCGCGCCTTGGCCCAAGGACCCGGCTGAGCCTCCAGGCGAACCTGCAATCCCTCCGGCAATCTGCGTGCCGGCCTGGCCAGCCGTTCCCGGCGAGGTACCGGTCCCAAGGCCGCCGGACCCGCCAGCGTCCCCGCCGGTACCTCCAGTTTGGCAGTGGAACGGCTCGCCGCCAGCACCGCACACTCCGCCGCCACCACCGCCACCGCCGCCGCCGACGATCAGACGCGAAGCGAGCGAACCCGCATCAGCCATAGACACCGTTCGCACGTCCGAGGCGCCACCGCCGCTGCCAGAGCAGCTTCCGTCACCGCCCCCGTTCCACCCTCCCGGTGTCGGGGGATGGCCCGAATCGTTTCCGGGACCTCCGCAATATGTCCCGAGCCCCCCTACCTCGACGTACAACGGCAAGCCGGGAGAGACCGAGATATCCCCGGTCACAAGCGCACCCTTACTACCGGGGATGGCGGAGGTGTATCCAGGGGACGCCCCAACGGAGCGCGTTCCGGCTCCGAGAGCGGTGATGTGGATGGCCGTGACGTTCGCCGGCACGATGAACGTCTGTTCGGCATCGGTCTCAGAGAACGTGCACGTGGTCACGCCGGTACCCGAGTTGAGCACGCACGCCCCACCGGGCCCGCTCGCCGCCGCCGGTGTGCCAGTCGCCAGCACGAGGGAAGCGCCGCTCACGAGCAGGGCCAGCATGGTCACTGGCACACGGCTAAACCAAGATGCTTTTCGCACAGTATTCTCCGCTTCACTCTCGCACCTTCGGCGCTTGACACGCCGAAGCGAGGCCAGGAGGTCGGAAAATGAATCCAAAACGTACGAAAAATAGAAAGGCGCAAAGCACCCGACTTCCACCCCTGCGAGAAAGGTAGCAGCCCCCACCTCAACGGTCAATCACCGTTGAGGTGACCTTCGGGTAGTCGTCAATGGCAGCGGACGCTTCCTAGCTTTATCTCTTCGCTTCGTGTGCCCACGTTGAGACTGGCAGAAACGAGTGCCGTCGGGATTACCGGGAGCGGCGCCACAGACTGTCGCCCCTAACCGCCGGACCGTTTCGCCGCGGGGCTACGATCACCTCATCTCACCCCATGGTCAGCGTCGGTCGTTCCTCTGGTCAGGCGGTAGCGGGCAGGGGGCAGGGGGCA
>DASXMT010000400.1:0-4486 GCA_036495505.1 Acidimicrobiales bacterium
ACCTCCCTCATCGGGAGCCCGGGCGGCGCCTCCTCGGGAGCCGGGGTGGGCTCGGTCGCCAGGTCGATGGGCGCTTCGATGGCCGGTTCCATGACCGGCTCCTCGATTGGTTCGCTGACCGGACGGATGATCCGCTGGCTGGTGACCCTGCCGCCGGTGATCGTCACCGCCCGGTGAGCCAACGGCTCGACCAGGTTGGCCTCATGGGAGGCGACGACCACCGTCGCCCCGCCCCCTGACGCCTCGGAGATCAACTCGCCCAACAAGGTGCGGGCCGACGCATCGAGGCCGGCGTGGGGCTCATCGAGTAGCCAGAGCTCGGGTGACCGGGCCACCAGCACGGCCAGGGCCACGCGGCGGCGCTGCCCGGCCGAGAGCTTGGAGGCGCTGGTGCGCAACAACCGGCCGACCAGGCCGAGGCGCTCACAGGCGGCGGGGATCCGGTCGGTCGAACCACCAGCGGCCCGGACGGCGAAGCGAACATTCTCCCGAACGGTCAGGTCGTCGTAGAGGTGAGAGGCATGAGCGAGGAACCCCACCCGGCGCCGGAGTGCCGTCCGGTGGCGGACGGGGTCGAGGCCGAGCACGGCCACCCGACCCGAGGCCGGGGCCACCAGCCCGGCACACAGGCGGAGAAGGCTGGTCTTTCCGGCTCCGTTCGGGCCTTCGATCAGCACGGTCTCACCGGCGACGACCTCGAGGTCGACGCCGGCGAGAAGCGGGAACCGGCCCGATAACGCGACCGCGTCGTGGAGGGACAGTGCAAGTGAGGAAGGGACTGCTAGGGCCATAGGCGTGGACCATGCTACGGGCGGCGGGGGGCACGGAGCCAGGCGGGGTCGGTGCGGCCCCCGCCCGCTCAGCTCGTGGCCAGGCGACCGAGGTGGAGGTCGTTCAGGAGCCGGGAGAACTGGGCCGATACCCAGCCCAGGTTGCCGGTCACCAACAGCAGCCCGAAGACGACCAAGATCACGCCTCCGACCAGGTCGATGTAGCGCAGACGGCTCCGGACCCGGGCCACGACGTCGGTCAACCGGCCAAAGGCCAGCCCGCTCAACAGGAAGGGAACGCCCAGGCCCAGCGAGTAGGCGATCAGCAGGGCGACCCCGCCGGTAAGCGTGCCCTCGTGCGAGGCCAGGGTCAACACGCTCCCGAGAACCGGCCCCAGGCACGGGGTCCATCCGAAGGCGAAGGCCATGCCCATGACCGGGGGTGCCCACACGCCGAGCAGGGAGGGTCGGGCGGCGAAACGGCGCTCTCCCATCACGAAGATGGGCAGGCGCACGCCGGCAGCCATGGCCACCAGCACGGCCCCGAAGACGACGATGACCAGGCCTGAGACGGTGTTGGTGAGTTGCTGATGGGTACGCAGCAGGTGCCCGACGGCCGTCGCGCTGGCCCCCAGGGCGGTGAACACCACGGTGAAGCCGGCGATGAACCCGAGGATGCCGCGGAACAGGCGGCTCCGTTGCCGGGCCAGCTCCTCCCGGCTGGGTGGGGCCACGGTGGCGATTGCCACTGCTCCATCTCCCCCCGTGGGCGACCCACCGGTCGCCACCGCCGGAGCCAGGCTCCCTGCACGGGCCCGGACAGGTACGGCAGCCAGCTCTGCTGCGCTCAGGCCCGAGACCATCGAGAGGTAGCCGGGGACCAGCGGCAACACGCACGGCGAAAGGAATGACAGGATCCCGGCGCCAAAGGCAACCAGGATCCCGAGCGGATCAGCGCTGACCGCGGCCAATCCCGTCACCCACCGACCCCTAGGTGAGCTTGGCTCGCACGAGAGCCAGGTCGGCCTCGACCATCATCTGGACGAGGGTGGGGAAATCGACGTCACGGTGCCAGCCCAGGACTTTCTCCGACTTGGTGGGGTCCCCCACCAACAGGTCGACCTCGGCGGGGCGGAGGAACTTCTCGTCGATGACGACGTGCTTCTCCCAGTCGAGCCCGGCGGCGGCAAAGGACAGCTCCACCAGTTCTTTGACCGAGTGGGTCTCGCCCGTGGCCACGACGTAGTCGTCCGGCGCATCCTGTTGCAGCATCAGCCACATGGCCCGCACGTAGTCGGCGGCAAATCCCCAGTCCCGTTGGGCATCGAGGTTGCCCAGGGCCAGCGTGGTGTCAAGGCCGGCGGCAATGCGGGCCACGCCGTGGGTGACCTTGCGGGTCACGAACTCGAGGCCGCGGCGGGGCGACTCGTGGTTGAACAGGATCCCCGACGAGGCGTGGAGGTTGTAGCTCTCCCGGTAGTTCACGGTGATCCAATGCCCGTAGACCTTGGCCACACCGTACGGGCTGCGGGGATAGAACGGCGTGCTCTCCCGCTGGGGGACCTCTTGGACCTTCCCGAACATCTCCGACGAGCTGGCCTGGTAGAAGCGGATCTCGGGGTCGACCGTCCGGATGGCGTCGAGCACCCTGGTCACCCCGAGGGCGGTGGTCTCACCGGTGAGGACGGGCTGGCTCCACGATGTCTGGACGAAGGACTGGGCGGCCAGGTTGTACACCTCCGATGGCCGGTACTCACGCAGGATGCCGATCATCGAGACCTCGTCGAAGAGGTCCCCGGCGACCAGGGTCAGCCGGTCCTCGATGTGGGAGATCCGCTCGAAGGTGACCGTGCTCGACCGCCGCACCATGCCGATGACCTCATAGCCCTCGTTCAGGAGCAACTCGGCCAGATAGGAGCCATCCTGACCGGTGACACCGGTGATCAGTGCTCGCTTCGCCATCGTCATGTGCTCCTCAGGTCGTCTCGGGATTGTCGGTGGGAAGCTCCTGCCACGCGGGCGGGCGCTTGGCCATGAACGCAGCGATGCCCTCGGCCGCCTCTGCCGTCTGGCTGGTGATCGTCAACATGGCATGCAAGTGAGCGAGGGCGTCGGCGGCATTCGAATCCCAGACAGCGTAGAACGATTCTCGACCGAGCCTCATCGCGCCGGGCGGCTTCGAGGCCAGGGTGGCAGCCAGGTCGGCCACCGCGGCATCGAGCTCCTCATGAGGAACGACAGAGGTGATGAACCCGATCCGGTCGGCTTCGGCCGCGTCGACCACCCGGCTGGTCAGCATCAACTCCAGCGCCTTTTTCGGCGGCATGGAACGGACCATGGGCACCGTCACCATGTAGGGCCACAGCCCCACGTTCAGCTCGGGTGCCCCGAACCGGGCCCGCTCGGACGCCACCACCAGGTCACAGGCCAGAGCCAAGCCCAGGCCGCCGGCCATGGCCCATCCCTGGATGCGGGCGATGGTGGGCTTGCCCAACTTCCACATCTCGTCGAACAGTGAGGCCATCCAGCCCCGGGCGTCATGATGGTCGACGAAGGCATCGGTGCCCCCGCCGGCGCCCTCAGGCGCCATACCGGACAGGTCGGCGCCGGCACAGAAGGCCTGGTCGCCGGCGCCGGCCAGCACCACCACCCGCACCTCGGGATCGACCTTGGCCGCAGCCATCTCCCGGCGGAGGCCGGCGATGACGTCCCACGTCATGGCGTTGCGGCGCTCGGGCCTGTTGATGGTGAGGGTGAGGACACCGGCGTGGCGCTGGGCGAGAAGGTCGGGTGAAGCGGCGTCTTCGGGCACCGCACGAAACTAGCCCGCCCGACATGGGTGATCCGACGAGAACAGGCACCGCCGTTCCGGCAGATCAGGCACCGCCGTTCAGGCAGATCAGGCCCCGCCGTTCCGGCAGAACAGGCCCCGGCGATCAGGCAGAACCGGCCCGCACATCGGCCGGCGGCGACCGTACTGCCGTCGCACTACCGTGTCCCCATTCCCACCGCCGCCCTCGTCTCGTTTCGCCTCGGCGGCTCCGATGGAGTCGCTGTCGAGGCGACCAAGTGGGCGGGGGCGCTGAGGGCGCTGAGCTATCACGTCTACACGGTGGCCGGCGAGGGCCCGGTGGACCGCCTGCTGCCGGGCCTGGCCATCGACGCCGACGCCCCACCCACCCATGGCGAGGTGGTCGACGCGCTGGACGGAGCCGACCTGGTGGTCGTGGAAAACCTGTGCTCGCTCCCGCTCAACCCGGCAGCGGCCGACGTGGTGGCCCGTGTGCTCGCCGGCCGGCCGGCCCTTCTCCACCACCATGACCTGCCCTGGCAGCGGCCGCAGTTCGTCGATGCCCCCCCGCCCCCCGACGACCGACGGTGGACCCATGTGACCATCAACGAGCTGAGCCGAGCCGAGCTCGACGCCCGCGGCATCGCCGCCACGACGGTGTACAACGCCTTCGACACCAGCGGCGGTGCCGGAGGCGAGCCCGGGGACCCGCCCGCCGTCGATGCCACCCGACGGGCCGTCCGGAAGCTCCTCGGGGTAGGCCACGACACCCGGTTGGTGCTGCAGCCCACCCGGGCTATCCCCCGGAAGAACGTCGCCGGCGGCATTGGCTTGTCCGAGTCCCTGGGCGCCACCTACTGGTTGCTGGGACCGGCCGAGGACGGCTTCGCCCCCGAGGCAGCGAGGCTGCTCGATGCCAGTCGGG
>DASXMT010000401.1:0-10069 GCA_036495505.1 Acidimicrobiales bacterium
CCAGCACGTCGACGTCGGGAAGAGTCGGGCGCGAGCTATCGTCGAGAGTGGGTTCGGGTGATTCCATGCATCCTCTGCTTTGTCCCTTGCTCATCATCGATGGCACCACGCTCGCAGTACTATTCTGGGCGAGAATAGACCAACCGGTCGGTACAAGCAACCAGTTCCGGGGCCCGTGCGCCGTCTCGGTAGGAGACGGGGGCCCACTCGCCACTGGTCGGGACGGTTCCGGTCGAGGGATGCCCGGTGGAGGTCCCCTCGGACCCGTCGGTCACTGTACTAGGACGGGTACCTAGTACTCTATGTTGACACAGCACAAGGGTTGACGCAGCACAAGGGAGGGGCGTCCATGCGGGCAATACGAAATGGGCTACCGGAGGTCGAGGTCGTCGATGTCGATGAGCCGGATGGCGACGGAGCGCTGATGCGGGTGGCGGCAGCGGGTATCTGTGCTTCCGATCTCCAGTACCTCAAGTGGGGCAGCCGGGAGATCGCCGGACACGAGTTCGCCGGGGTCCTCGACGACGGTACGGCCGTGGCTGTCGAAGCGATCTTCGGATGCCAAGGCTGCCCACAGTGCGACCGAGGCAACTTCAACCTGTGTGCTTCGGGGCCCACGGCGCTGGGGCTGACGGCGTCGGGTGGGATGAGTGAGTACTACCGTGCCCCGCGGCACGCTCTCATCCCGCTCCCGCCCGGCCTCGACCTCAAGGACGCCTCATTGGTTGAGCCCGCCTCGGTCGCCTTGCATGGCTGCCACCAGGGATCGATCGGCTCCGACACCCGGGTCGCCGTGGTGGGTGGTGGCGCCATCGGCATGTTGGCCGCCGCTTCAGCACAGAACCTGGGCGCCAACGAGGTTGCCGTCGAGGTGCGCCATCGGCACCAATTCGATGCCCGCGATCTCATTGGCGCTGTCGCCCCCTCGGGCCAGTACGACGTGGTCCTCGAGACGGGAGGAAGCGAGAGCTCGCTGCACCGTTCCGTGGAGCTGGCGCGACCGGGAGGCACCGTGGTGTACATGGGAGTGTTCGATGACATCGCATGGCCCAGCGGGGAGTCCTTCATGAAAGAGGTCGCCATCCGACCATCGCTTGGTTACTCCGGGCACAACGGCCGGCGTGAGTTCGCGGAGGCCGCGGACATGCTGGCCTCGCGCCCGGAGCTGGCGCCGATGCTCATCACCCATCGCTTTCCCCTCGAGGACGCGGCGGAAGCTTTCCGCGTGGCTCGGGACCGATCCGCGGGAACCTTCCGCGTCGTCGTCGAGCCTTGACACCGCCTCCGTGGGCGTCGGAACCGAGCCGGAGACCGGTACGAGGATCTGGGTCGCCTCCCCGTATAGTCGGCAGAAACGATCCGCCTTGCCCCCCATCAGGAGATGCCGATGACCCAACAGCCGCCCGGAGCTGGAGATCTCGATCAGCGTCCCCTGCCCGCCGATGAAGTGGGCCTGCTCGAGGGACTGACGACGACCCGAGCCATTCGCCGCTACACCGGGGACCCGGTACCCGATGAAGCCCTCCGGGCCATGCTCTTCGCGGCCACCAGGGCGCCCAGCGGCTCCAACCGGCAGCCGTTCCGATTCGTGGTGCTGGTGGACGGCCCCCGCGCCCGGGAAGCCAAGCAATTGGTGGGCGACGGCGCACGCAGGATCTGGGACGCCAAGCGGGACCGCGATGGCTACGATCGCCGCAGCGGTGCCGATCCGGAATCACCCAAGGCGCGCATGGCCCGCACCATGGAGCATTACGTCGAGCACTTCGCCGAGGTCCCGGTGCTGGTCCTGCCGTGCCTGGTTCGCTACCGGGAGCCGACGCCCACGGAGGGGGCATCGGTCTATCCGGCCTGTCAGAACCTCCTCCTCGCCGCGCGCGCCCTTGGCTACGGGGGCGCATTCACCAGCATGCACCACTACGTCGAGCCCGAGCTGCGGGCTCTTCTCGGCATCCCCGACGGAGTGTTCCTGGCCGGGACCATCACCATCGGAAAGCCGGCCGGGCACCAGGGGCCCGTGCGCCGCCGACCCCTCTCCGAGCTCGTCTACAGCGGGGAATGGGGACGGGCTCCGGACTGGGCGACGGATCCGCCTGGGACCGAGCACACCTCCGCCGGGCCACCCAAGGCCTCCGTCACTTCTTGACGGCCTGCGGCCGAATCGGCTGTGTTACCGTTCGTACGAAAACAATCGTTCCGCGTGGACTTTGGTCCACTCAGGCTTTGGAGACATTCATGACAGGTCGGCTCGAAGGGAAAGTTGCATTCATCACCGGAGCAGCACGCGGCCAGGGCCGGAGCCATGCGGTGCGCCTGGCCGAGGAGGGTGCCGACATCATCGCCGTCGACATCTGCGAACAGATCGAGTCCAACCTGTACCCCCTGGCCACCCCGGAGGACCTGGAGGAAACGGCAAAGGCGGTCGAGAACCTGGGCCGCCGCATCATCGCCCGGAAGGCCGATGTCCGCGACCGGGACGAGCTCAAGGCCGTGCTGGAGGAGGGTGTCCGCGAGCTCGGCCATCTTGACGTCGTCGTGGCCAACGCCGGGATCATGCCCATGGGCACGACGAACCCCATGGACTTCGTGGACGCCACCGACGTGGACCTGATCGGCGTCATGAACACGGTGGCGGCAGCCATCCCCCACCTGCCCGATGGCGCGTCGATCATCATCACCGGCTCCAATGCCGGGTTGATGAGCGGCACCACCGACACCGGGGCTATGGGAGGCGGTGGGTCGGGCTACGCCTGGTCGAAGAAGACGCTGGTCGGCTATACGGAACAGATGGCCATGAACTTGGCCGCGCGCATGATCCGGGTCAACGCCATTCATCCCACCAACTGCAACACGCACCTCATTCACAACGAGGAGCTGTACCACGTGTTCCGCCCCGATCTCGAGAACCCGACCAGGGAGGACGTCATCCCGGCATTCACGTACTTCCAGGCCATGCCCATTCCCTACGTGGAGACGGTGGATATTTCGAACGCCGTGCTCTTCTTCGCCTCCGACGAGACCCGCTATGTCACCGGTCAGCAGCTCCGCGTCGATGCCGGCTCGTTGCTGCGCTGGCCGAACGGCCCCAAGTAGAGGCGTGGGCGCAAACCAGGTCCATCCTGGCCGTTCAGGAATGACCTAGCGATGGACGACATCGAAGCGATCAAGCAGGTCAAAGCGCGCTACTGCCGCACCATGGACACCAAGGACTGGGCGGCCATGCGTCGGGTGTTCACCGACGACGTAACCATGGACACCACATCCTCGGGGGGCGGCGTCGTAACCGGTGCCGACGACTTCCTCACCTTCCTGGTCGGGGTGATCGGGGACGTCGTCACCGTCCACCAGTGCCACACTCCCGAGATCCAGGTCACCTCGACGACCACGGCCACCGGTATCTGGGCAATGGAGGACATGTTGCGGTGGCCGGACGGCTCCGAGATGCACGGCTACGGTCACTACCACGAGACCTACGAGGCGCACGAGGGTGATTGGCGCATCAGCTCATCGACGCTGACCCGACTCCGGACGGACTTCACGCCGCCACCGGAGCTGTGACCGTAGCGCGCACCGCGTGAAGCGCCGTACGGTCGGCAGCCTGGAGGTATCGGTGGTCGGGGTCGGCGGCAACAACTTCGGGACCGACTTCTTCGGCAAGCGGTGTGACCAGCGAGAGGTCACCCGCATCGTCAATGCCGCTCTCGACACCGGCATCAACCTCATCGACACCGCCGAGGAATACAGCATCACCTCGTTCCTGGGCGAGGGCCACTCGGAGGAGCTCATCGGCGTGGCGCTGAGTACCCGACGAGACGAGGCAGTGATCGCCAGCAAGTTCCTGAACAACAACGAGCAGGACCCTGGACAGCGGGGCGCAGCCCGCATCGTGGCTGCGGTCGAGGCCAGCCTCCGCCGGCTGAGGACCGACCGGATCGACCTGTTTCAGCAGCACCAGCCCGATCCACAGATACCCCTCGACGAGATCCTCGGGGCACTCGACCGCCTGGTGCGGGCAGGAAAGGTGCGTGAGGTGGGGTGTTGCAACTTCACGACCGAGATGGTCGACGCGGCGACGGAAGTGGCAGAGCGCTCGGCCCTCCATCCCTACCGCTCGTGCCAGCTGCAGTACAGCGTGCTCGAGCGGCCGGCGGAGGACGTGTTGAAGGCGATCCAACGGAACGGTCTGTCGATTCTCGCCTACTTTCCGCTCGCCCACGGACTCCTCACCGGGAAATACCATCGGGGCCAACCGCCACCGGCCGACTCGCGGCTGGGGGCCGAAGCCTTCGTCAGCACGATGTTCCGCGAGGGCATCATGGCCCGGCGACCGCCTCTCTCCGACGAGAGGCTCACGACCGTCGAACACCTCACCGCCTTCGCCGAGGAACGCGGGCGAACGCTGCTCGAGCTGGCCATCTCCTGGCTCTCCTCGCAACCGAGCGTCGGCTCCGTGATCACCGGGGTCACCAAGGCAGAGCAGGTCGAGGCCAACGTGGCCGCCGCCGACTGGGCGCTCTCGGTCGACGACCTCGTGGGGATCGAGGGCATCGTGGGCGAGGAGGTGTAGCTCCCAGTAGCCCGTCGGCTACCGGCCGACTGCAGACTCGAGCTGGGACTTGTTCATCTTCGATCGCCCCTTGATCCCTTTGCGCCGAGCCTCCTCGTACAGCTGGTCGCGAGTGCGTCCACCTGAACCCCTGTGCGATCGAAGCCCACCACGTCGCCCCGAAGAGATGTCGTCCGTCGATGTTCGACTGGCTGATCGGGCCTCACCGGAGCGTGCACGCTCCTTGTTCACGGTGCGAGCGGCGATCTCCTCCGCCTCGGATTCCGATTCTCCCCGCTCCTCCAACCCCTCTTTGATGTGCTCGTACTGACGCTCCCGCTTGTCACTCCAGGCTTGCTGTGGCACGACACCCTCCTGCCTTACATCTTCCGTTGAAACGAGCTGGTGCAACACCTACCCGACCGCGGAGCGGATTATGCCGTAGGCACCGCTCGTAGCTGCTCACCGCCCCAGATAGGTAACGGCACAGTGTTCATGAGGAGAGCTGTGCGGTTCATGAGGAGACCTGTGCGCACGAGGAGCAGATGCGGCGACCACCGACGAGAGACGTGATCGCCCGTACTCCACAGCTCTCACACCTCAATCCGACAAAGACACGGTCGCTGGGCCTCCCGAGTGCGGCGTAGTAATCGTCTTCGAGGAGCCTTTGAACGTCCCCGTTGAGCGTCCACACGCCCGAGGCGGACCGGTCCACCAACCCGCAGTCGATGAGCTCGTGCATCAGGGACCGGAGACGGGCCTTCACCCGCGGCTCGACACCTGCGAACGTTCCCGACGAGCCCGACTGCTCAGGTGATTTGATGGCCGTTCACTTCCCCACTACATCCCGCGTGAAACCGGTGGCCTCAGTTCTTCCCGGCCTTGCCGCCCTTGAACAGGTCGCGCCAGTCATCTTCCTTAACCTCGACTTCGAAGCGCTTGGCTGCGGCCATGATGCGCTTCCAGGCTCGGTCTCTCTCGGCGTCGCTCACGCCTTCGACTTGATCGAAACGGGCGATGGCATTCCGGACATGCGCGGCATCAGTAAGCGGCTCCTTCCTTTCGGAGGGAAAGGCGAATTCTGACTCGGAAAGGCGATCCTTCTGCGCCGTGCTCATGCCCTCGCTCTGGGTTGGAACCTCCTCACCGCGTGCCCTGGCACTCTGTACTTGCCGGGCCCGCTTGAGATTTTTCCGCGCCGCTTCCTTCTGCTTGATCGTGGCCATACCCAGGTCCTCCTGTTCTTTTGCGGTGACGGATGCGGCCAGTCACACACCGGCCTCACATACTTGTGGTACCCCATTCGCGCCAGAGGTAACACGCCCTTCCCTGACCACCTAGACCGCTCCACGCCCGGATCGCCGCACTAGGCGGCCTCGGGAGACCCGGGTGGTGTCCCCCTCTTTCCCGATCCCCTCGTGGGCAGGGTCCCTACAGTGACCGTTGTTGCCATCACGGTCCCGTTCGACGTGGTACCTGTGACCATGACGAACTCGCCCTTCTTTATCGCCGAACTCGTCACGGTCGTCGATCCGTTCTTGTACACGGTGGTGGAGGTGACCGCCACGGTTGTAACGGACTTGCCTCGCCCTCGAAGGGTGATCTCGTTGTCGGTGAACGCCACCACCGTCCCAAACGTGCCGGGACCGGGCCCACCTGGCCCGCCCCGAGCGCCGGCGCCCGAAGGCGGGGCTCCCTTTGCTCCGTTCGACGGCGTCATGGCCGCGGCCGTGCCGATCGCATTGTGATCGGCACCGTGCGACGTGGCCACCTGGGCCACTCCATATCCCCCCAATGCAAGCACCGCGGCCAGACCACCGGCGGCGACAGTCCATCGCCTCGGGTGACTACGAATGTTCTCGCTCGCATGAGGTCGGATCTCGTCCGCATCTCCGAGATCGTTCGATCCCTCGCCGAGCATGCGCCCTCGATCGAAGTTGCCGTCGTCGTTTCTCGTCATGATCCTCTCCTTGAGGTACCACTACCGTCGAGGCAACTTGCCTCTACACCAGGGTCGCGGTCCCATCTCGCCTGGGGCTGGCAACGACCTGGATGCCTCCTGTGAATCCATGGGGTCGTGGCCTACTTTGCAGCCGTGAGGTTGTAGGCGGTTACTCCGCCGATGGTTGTCGCCGTGTAATGGGACTTGACCCAGGCAGTAATTGCCGCTTCCGAGTTCCCGCCGCCACCACCCGGGCCACCACCGGCACCGCCTCCCGAAGCGATGAAGTAGTGGATGTCGCCTTTGGCCACGTACGATTGGAAAGTGGCGAGGCTGATATTTCCTCCCTGTCCGTTGAAGCCACCGATGGCCATGACCGGCACACCGCCCGAGGCGAGTTCGAGCATGGCGGCGGACTGCGAGCCGAAGGTAGCTGCGGCCCAACGATATGAGGTGGCGTTCGCCTTCAGGGCCGCAACCAGTGCCGCGCTCGTCGTCCGTCCCCCGCCTGCACCCGCACCTGCCGCACCCGCACCTGCCGCACGTGCACCTGCCGCACGTCCACCCGCCGCACGTGCACCCGCCGCACCGGACGGACCTGTGCCGAATGCCCCAGGCGAACCGGTGCCGGCGACGTTCCTCCTCCCCGCGCCGGTGGGTTGTGTCCCACTCCCTGTGGGTCTCGATCCGGATGGGGCGCCCGCGCTTCCCACTCCGGGACCTGTGCCACCACCGAATCCGCCCGCGCCTCCTGGGCCACCCCCTAATCCGGATCCACCGGTGACGGCTGGACCGGCTGAAGGGATGCTGCCGGTCTCAGCCGACGTAACCGTTGTCGCCGTAAACGCCATGGGCGCGGCCAGGCAGGCAACCAGGCCGACTGCGACACCGGCGACCACGGCCCGGCGGCCGAACCGGCCAGCGATAGGAGCGCCGACCACGGCGATCGTTGCCAGCACCCCTGCGATAAGGACGACGATGCGGAGCCATGGGTAGTAGCTGGGCGACCGGTCCAAGAGCACGTACGCCCAGATTGCTGAGCCCAGCATGCCCACCCCCCCGAGGAGGCGTGCGCTGAGTTGATCGCGTCGGCGCCACACGATGACGGCCCCGATCGCGAAGAGTGCAGCAATGGCCGGCGCAAGAGCGACCGTGTAGTAGGTGTGGATCACGCCCTGCCCGAAACTGAACACCGCACCCGTGACGATCAGCCAACCGCCCCAGAGCATCAAGGCCGCTCGGGTCCGGTCCGTTCTCGGGGCCCGTCTCCGCCAGACGAGCCCGCCGACCAACGCAAGCAACGCGGCGGGGATGAGCCACGAGGCCTGACCGCCCATGAGCGTGTTGAACAGGCGGAAGATGCCGGCAGCACCGCTGAAGTTCCCGCCCCCGCCGCCCCCGCCGTTCCCGCTGACGATCCGACCGAAGCCGTTGTATCCCAGGATCAAATTGATGATGCTGTTCGTTGGCGACCCGTCGATGAGGGGACGATCAGCTGTCGGCCACAACGCCACCGCCGCGACCCACCAGCCGGCCGAAACGATGATG
Organism: Acidimicrobiales bacterium; assembly: GCA_036495505.1. Lineage (GTDB taxonomy): Bacteria > Actinomycetota > Acidimicrobiia > Acidimicrobiales > RAAP-2 > DASXMT01. The sequence goes on from DASXMT010000401.1 coordinate 8,034, forward strand.
GCGGCCCCTCCGACCGCCAGCTGCACCAACCGGCGACGGAGCGAGATGGGTGCTGCGATGAGATAGACGACGAAGAAGGCCGGTAACACGGAGAACGCCTGGAGCATCTTGGCCAAGAATGCGAATCCCAAGAGCGCCCCGGTGGCTGCGACCCACTTCCATCGGCCCTGCTCCAGAGCACGGACCAGCGTGTAGGCACTGGCCACCAACATCAGCACCAGCAGCGCATCGGGATTGTTGAAGCGGAACATCAACGCAGCCACCGGGGTAACCGCCAATGCTGCGCCGGCTAGTAAGCCGGCGGGTGCACCGAACCAACGCCTGACCGTGGCATAGAGGATTCCGACGGCCGTTACACCCTCGAGCGCCTGAGGTGCGAGCATGCTCCAGCTGCTGAATCCGAAGACTCGGCCGGACAGTTCCATGACCCACAGCGATGCCGGCGGCTTGTCCACCGTGATGAAATTCGAGGAGTCGATGGATCCGAAGAAGAACGCCTTCCAGCTCTTGGTGCCCGCCTGCACCGCTGCTGCATAGAAGCTGTTGGCATTGCCTGATGCGCTCAGATCCCAAAGGTAGGCCAGCGCAGTCAGGGCCAGCAGGGCAATGAGGACCGGTCGCACCCATCGCGCCCGCACGGGGTCGTCTCCCGTTGGCGCCGATCGGGGTGGGTCCTGGCTGGCCGGTGGACGGCTTCTATCCGGTCTCTCGTCAGGATGGACCAGAGGAGTGTGAGTGAGCGACATGGTGACAGGTTGATGGTTGAACCTTCGGGTCCACTCCTGCTTGTCTGTGTTGGGGCTGAGAGAATTGAGGCGCAGGCGCAGGCGCACCTGTGGCAGTGGACCAGGTCGACGACATGGTGCAGACACCCCTCACTGATTCGCAGCTGACGTGAGGGCGGCCCCACGCTGATGCTCAGCGTCGGGGACCACGATCGGCCACATGACGATTCAATTGACGCAGTCTCAACAGCGTACGATCCGACGTCTACTGCGGTACGCATCGGTATCGGGGATCGCGACCGTAACCGGACTCACGATCCTCGGCTTGTTGGTCGGAGTCTTGGGCATGTCGGCTGCCTGGTCCAACGTCATTGCCACCGCGGTCGGCACTATTCCGTCATTCGAGCTCAATAGGCGTTGGGTCTGGTCACAGGGCGGGAACCGGCCCCAGCTGCGTCAAATCCTTCCGTTCTGCCTGCTCTCGTTCGCCGGCCTGGTGTTGTCGACGCTGTCAGTCCACATCGTCGGAGACGCGACTGCGCACTCCGGTCGCACGTTCCACACCGCTTCGGTGGAAATAGCCAATCTCGCCTCGTACGGCGCGTTGTGGGTCCTCCAATTCATCGTGTGCGACAAGGTGCTGTTCAGAGTGCGCGCCGATGCTCCCCCACCGCCTCCGACAACCTCGGGCGAGACGATGACGACGAGTCGAAGCTGCCGGTCAATCGGCTGATGGGGTAGGCAGGCTTATCGGGCACGCAAGCTTTAGCCTGCGCGCTCAGGCTCAGCCGACTCTGCTTGGCCCCGGATCAGGGCTCAGCGCGCGATTCCTGGGGACAGGCACAGCCCTGTGTCGAGAGGCGTGCGAACAACCACGCTTACCCGCCCCAGGTGCCGGGCTGGACCCGTACTGGGGACGCTCCAGATGTCGGCAGCGAAGATTCCCACTCCTTCGGTCGTCCAGCCCCCATGCCATCCGGCCAGACGGGTGCGCTTCGATCGGAGATGCAACGGCGCGCAGTCTGTTCGAACGCGAAGGTCCATGGCTCCTTGGACCTCGTCAACCGAAGGGACCCGGTCGCACTCCCAGGTGTAGATCCCAAGCAGGCTTCCAAAGACGGTGCGAAATGTCTCGCCTTCGATGTCCTCCTCGTGGGGCGTCCGATGAGGAGTCGGCGACACGAGTGTCGGCTCCTCCGCTCCCGACCATGCTCCCACCCCTGCCTGTATCGGGGTATCGCCTTCCTCGCGGGCCACGGGTGTCTTGCTCATGGTTTTTCCTCCTTGGCAGTGGCCAGCCCTCTCGCTGCT
>DASXMT010000402.1:0-3857 GCA_036495505.1 Acidimicrobiales bacterium
GCGGTCTGACCGGTTGATGTGGGGCCCTTCGAACTTGGCGGTTCCAACCAGCCGGCCAAAGGAGCCCGCTCACACAAGGGGAAGGCGTGGAAGCTCACCTATTCAAAGAATCGATGGACGATTTCGGCCCTCGCCCGGCAGTGGCCGCGAGACTGACCGTCCCTCCTGAATGGCATGTCTGAGGAGACTGTATCGAGAATTCATTAGCCTATACAATCATTAGTATATGCAATCAACTTACCCCACCCAGGCCGACAAGTCCGTCCTCGACGCCGTCCTCACCGCCAGCCGAGCGTTGGTTGCCATGGCCGCCCGTTCTCTCGCCGACCTCGGCGAAGAGGTCACCCTCACTCAGTACCGATCACTCGTGGTCATCGCCTCACGTGGACCCCAGGGCGTGGCCTCGTTGGCCGAGGCGGTGGCGGTGGCGCCGCCCACCGTCTCGCGTCTGGTCGATCGCCTGGTGCGGAAGGGGCTGGTTCGACGACGGGCGGACCGACACGACCGGCGGCAGGTCCGGATCGGGCTGACCGAGGCGGGGCGAAGCCTGGTGGATCAGGTCACCGAACGCCGACGGCGCGAGATCGCCACTTTGTTGACTTCGATTCCCCTCGAGGTCCAACAGCCCATGGCCGCCGGCCTGCGTTTGCTGGCTGAAGCAGCCGGCGAAGTGCCCGAACAGGACTGGAGCACGGGATGGGACCTCTGACCGACGAGGGTCACTCGTCAAAGCCGGGGCCGATAAGGGTTCGGGGGGGCATCGCATCCCGAACGTCCCTGCGAGCGGCCATGGCCACAGCGTCGCGATGGCTGGCCCGCGCCTCCTACCTGCAGAAGTGGCTGGTGCTCGGGGTCCTCATCGGGGTCATGGCCGGGACCGGCGCCATCGTCTTCTACGAAGCTCTTGTGGGCGCCACCCATCTGTTCTTGGGCGTCATGGCCGGCTACCACGTGCCCACGCCGATCGGTGAGGGTGGGCACTCAGCCTCGGCCGTGTTCGCCCGTCCCTGGGCGCTTCCCCTTGTGGTCGGGCTCGGTGCGTTGCTCGGGGCCATCCTCGTCTTCCGCTTCGCTCCCGAGGCCGAGGGGCACGGTACCGACGCCGCCATCTCGGCTGTCCATCACAACCCGAGGGGCATCCGCTTCCGGACGGTGGTCGTCAAGATCGTGGCCTCGGCCCTCACCATCGGCTCGGGCGGGTCGGGCGGCCGGGAGGGACCGACGGGCCAGATCAGCGCCGGGTTCGCCTCCCTGCTGGCGCGCCAACTCGACCTGAGCCCGGCCGACGCCCGGATCGCCGTTTCGACGGGCATCGGGTCAGGTATCGGGGCCATCTTCGGAGCGCCGCTCGGAGGCGCCGTGCTGGCCACCGAGATCCCCTATCGGGACGACTTCGACGTCGGAGCCCTGCTCCCGTGCTTCATCGCCTCGATCGTCGGCTTCGTCATCTTCGGGGCGGCGGAGGGGTTCACGCCTTTGTTCGGCTTCAACACCGCCTACCACTTCACCCACCCCGCCGATCTGCTGTGGTTCGCCCTGATCGGCATCCTGGGCGGGTTGGTCGGGCTCCTCTACGCCAAGGGGTTCTACGGGTTGATGGCGGCATTTGCCCGTCTTCGCCTGCCCCGTTGGGTCAAGCCGGCCATCGGCGGTGTGGTTGTGGGTTCCATCGCCATCGCCATCCCCGAAGTCCTCGGCACCGGCTACGGCTGGATCCAGCAGAGCCTCGGCCCCCAGCTCCTCCACCTGCCGCTATGGATCGTCCTGATCCTGCCCTTCGCCCGCATCGTGGCCACCGGGCTCTCCATAGGTTCGGGTGGGTCGGGCGGCATCTTCGGCCCGGGCCTGGTCATTGGAGCCTTCGTCGGTGCCTCGGTCTGGCGATTGTTCGAGCCGATCGTCCCTTCGATGGGTCATAGCCCGGCGCCCTACGTCATCGTCGGCATGATGTGCTGCTTCGGCAGCATCGCTCGCGCCCCGCTGGCCGTGATGCTGATGGTGGCCGAGATGACCGGCAGTCTGTCGATTCTGGCCCCGGCCATGATCGCTGTCGGCCTGGCCTGGTTCATCGTCCGGCGCGGCGACGACACCATCTACCGCAGCCAGCTGAAGAGCCGGGCCGACGCGCCGGTCCACCGCCTGCTGGTGGGCATGCCGCTCTTGGCCCAGGTCCCAGTGGGCCAGGCCATGGCCCGGCCCCTCCTGGTAATCCCCGGGGGCGATACCGCCCTCGCGGCGCGAGGCCAGATCGAAGGCACCGGCGTCCCCGGCGCGCCGGTCGTCGATGGCGAGGGGCGATTCGAAGGTGTGGTGGCCCTGGACGACCTCCGGGGGCTCGAGAGCGGGGACACCCGGACGCTCGACACCGTGGTCGATGGATCGGCACCCACCGTGGCCGAGTCGGCCCACCTCGACGTGGCCCTCGACGCACTGACCACCTCGGCCCAGCACTGGATCACCGTGCTCGATGACAACCGGACCGTGGTCGGGACGATCGCCACCTCCGACGTGGTTCGGGGCTACCGGCTCGGCCTGATGGCGAGCTTGCGGCAGATGGACAGAGCCGGAGACCCCCTCGGCGACCATGACGTGGAGATCGTCGCCGGCTCGGCCCTCGTAGGGCACCGGCTCCGGAGCGCGGTGCTGCCCGACGGCGTCGTGGTGACGACCATACAGAGAGGCCGAGATCTCATCGTTCCCGTCGGCGACACGGTCCTCCACGCAGGGGATCACCTGATCCTGATCGGTGGTCCCGACGACCTCCCTGTGGTCAAGGCGCTGGCGCGAACGGCCTCCTCGACCGGACCCAGATGTCAGTCTGGATCTACGTAACGCGTGACGATGGAGCGGCCCCGTGCTTCAGTGGGGACGTTCCGTACAAGAACGAGTGGCGTGTGCCGGGACCTTGCTGGGCGTCCCAGTGCCAGTTGGTGCATGACGAGCTGGCGGGCAGAGGGCGAACGGGCAATCAGGGATCGACACTGGCGGCGCCGTCCTCCCTGACGATCCCGCCCACAATCTCGGGGTCGGCGTCGGCGGGAAGATGTTGGACGGCCATGGTCTCCAACTCAACTTGTTTCTCGTGGCTTCACCGAAGGCTAGGCCCGGCGAGTTGGATCCCCCGAACAGCCGTGCCCACCCACGCCAGCGTTCACGAACCCTCATGTTCACCGAGGTGCGTCGAGAGGTACGTACGCATCCGCGGGTCCTCGCCGGGATCGAGCGCTTCGAGCAAGGCGATCAGGCCGGCGAACCCCGACTGTCCGAGCTCGGCCCTCAATTCGTCCTCGATCGCCCGCGCCGCCGCTCGTTGGGCCCGCAGGTAGTCGATCCCGCGGGACGTGAGGATCACCGACTTTTCCCTCTTGCTGGTCGGGGAGTCGGCGACGGCAACATAGCCACGATCGCGAAGATGCCTGACGACCTTGCTGGCGCCCTGCCGGGTGATGCCCAGCTCGCGTCCGATGGCCGAGATCGTCGATCCGGCCTCACCCGCACACAACCGGAGCACCCGCCCGTCGGGAAATCTTCGCTCACCGAACCCCGCCTCGGCCATGGCGGTGTCGAGTCGATGTTGATAGCCGAGCCAGGCTCGCCGGAGGGCCGGCCCCAGGCCGACCGATGGCGGCCGGGTCACGCTGCCGGCTCGGGCATGACCATCTGATGGGGGCACGGCGGGGGAAACCACACGAGAAGATGTTAGCAAACTGTGAACTAGGTTGACAGTTGGGAACTGACGCCCAATACTGCGGAAATGCGGCTTTCCACTACCTCCATGCGCCCATGGCCGCCGCCTGCCTCCGCTCTGGTCCTCCAGGGCAGCCGGCGCTCATGATGGGTGGCCCCATGGTTGCGAT
>DASXMT010000403.1:0-1807 GCA_036495505.1 Acidimicrobiales bacterium
TCGGGCAAGCAGGGCCACGCCCTGGCCGAGGTGGCCTGGCGGCGGGGTGCCGAGGTCGTACTGATCACCACCACCAAGCTCGATGCCCCACCGGGTGTGGTCGTGGAGCGGGTGGAGACGGCCGCCGAGATGGAGCGGGCCGTACTGGCCCGTGCCGCGCAAGCTGACGTGGTGGTCATGGCCGCCGCCGTAGCCGATTTCCGACCCAAAGTGGTGGCTGATACGAAGCTGCACAAGGCCGACGGGCTGCCTGAACTGGTCCTCGAGCCCACGCCGGACATCCTGGCTGAGCTGGGCCGACGGCGGAAGGAGCACGGCAGTCAAGGCAGTCACGGAGCGGGTGACGGGACGGCCCCGGGTGGGGCGGCTGGCGACGCAGTCGACGACGGCGACGGCGACGGCGAACGCGGGCAAGTCCTGGTGGGGTTCGCGGCTGAGACCGATGCCGTGACCGAGCGGGCCACGGGCAAGCTCACCGCCAAGGGCGTAGATCTCATAGTGGCCAACGATGTCTCCGCTCCGGGGGTCGGGTTCGACCATGACACGAACGCAGTGACCATTCTTGGAGCAGACGGCACCGTCACCGAGGTGCCGCTGGCCCGCAAACACGCCATCGCCGATGCGGTCTTCGATAGGGTTGTCGCCTTGTTGCTGGCGCAGTGAATCCTTCCGGCCAGCCGGGTTCGGCGGACCAGCGCGTGTGGCCGAACCATCGCATCGCTGCCGGCCAACCACAACAGGCTGTCGGACCACCACACCACCTGACCACACCACCTGACCATCTCGAGAGAACGGAAACGATCTGTGAGCACCCGATACACCTTCACCTCCGAATCGGTCACCGAGGGTCATCCCGACAAGATGGCGGACCAGATTTCCGACTCGGTCCTCGATGCCCTCCTGGCCGAGGATCCCAACAGCCGCGTGGCCTGCGAAACCCTGCTGACCACCGGCCTGGTGCTGGTGGCGGGCGAGATCACCACGACGACCTACGTGGACATCCCCACGCTGGTGCGACAGGTCGTGCTGGATATCGGTTACGACAACGACGCCTACGGCATCAACGGGAAGACCTGCGGCGTCATGGTCGCTCTCGACGAGCAGTCGCCCAACATCGGCCAGGGCGTGGACAACGCCTTCGAGGTCAGGGCGGGCACCGGCGGTGAGGACCAGCTGAACGCTCAGGGGGCCGGTGACCAGGGGATGATGTTCGGCTACGCCTGCGACGAGACCCCCGATCTCATGCCGATGCCCATTTGGCTGGCCCACCGGCTGGCCCAGCGGTTGGCCCAGGTACGCCGGGTTGGCGTGCTGCCTTACCTGCGCCCCGACGGCAAGACCCAGGTCAGCGTGACCTACGACAACGGGCGCCCCGTGGCCCTCGAGACGGTCCTCATTTCCACCCAGCACGACCCGGGCATCGACATCGAGACGCTGCTGCTACCGGACCTCCGGGACAACGTGATCCACCCGCTTCTTCCTACCGACCTGGATACCGACAACCTGCGCATCCTGGCCAACCCCACCGGCGTCTTCGAGCTGGGCGGCCCGCACGCCGACACCGGGCTCACCGGCCGCAAGATCATCGTCGACACCTACGGGGGCATGGCTCGCCACGGTGGTGGCGCCTTCTCCGGCAAGGATCCCTCCAAGGTCGACCGCTCGGCCGCCTACGCCGCCCGCTGGGTAGCCAAGCATGTGGTGGCCGCCGGTGCCGCCAGCCGGTGCGAGGTCCAGGTGGCCTATGCCATCGGTGTGGCCCGGCCCGTCTCGTTGCTGGTAGAGACGTTCGGCACCGAGAAGGTTG
>DASXMT010000404.1:0-9810 GCA_036495505.1 Acidimicrobiales bacterium
CACCGCGGTGGCGGCGAGGGGGCTCGGGGGAACCCCGGGGACGGTGGGCACCGGCTCGCCGACCAGCCGACCCCGGATGCCTGCGGCGGTGGCGGCCAGCTGGCCGGCTGACCCCGGCCGGCGACCGGGATCCTTGTCCAAGAGCTGGTACACGACATCCCGCACGGTCGGGGGGATCTCGTCGGGGAGGGGGGGCACGTCGTCTCGGACCTGGGCCACGGCCACCGCCATCTTCTCCACACCGGCGAAAGGCGTCCGGCCGGAGAGACACAGATAGGCCACCACGCCGAGGCTGTAGAGGTCGGACGCCGGCGTCGCTGTCAACCCGTTGAGCTGCTCGGGCGACATGTACGCCACAGTCCCGAGGAGCATCCCCGTCTGGGTGAGGGCCATGGCATCGGCGGCCCGGGCGATGCCGAAGTCGGTGATCTTGATGCTTCCGTCCGGTCGGACGAGCAGGTTCGCCGGCTTGACGTCGCGGTGCACGATCCCTCGATCGTGGGCGGCCTGCAGCGCGCCGGCCGTCTGGGCCACCACGTCCATGGTCCGCGCCGGATCGATGGTCACCTGGCGGGCCAGCAGCGCGCTCAGCGGCTCCCCGGGAACCAACTCCATGACCAGGTAGGCAGTGTGGATGCCCCCGGCCACCTGCTCGCCGTAGTCGTACACCGTGGCCACGCCGGGATGAGACAGGCTGGCCGAAGCTCGTGCCTCGGCCCGGAAGCGCAGGCGAAACGATGCATCGTCACCGAACCCGGGCTTCAAGATCTTGACGGCGACCTGACGGCCCAGAAGCTCATCGGCGGCCCGCCACACGTCGCCCATCCCCCCGCTGGCGATCGGATCCTCCAGGCGATAGCGACCGCCGACTGCTGGCGCGCTCGGGTCCGTGGTCATCTAACAGGAGGCCCGGCCGCCGGATCGGCTCGTCTCGTCCATGGTTGTCGATCTTGCCATGTGCCATCTCCGGGAGGCACCGAGCAGCGGTCAGTTCTAGATTGTTCCCCTACTCAGGAGACCGACTTCATGGACGTTGCCCGCACCCCCGACGACCGATTCGCCGTCGTGCCCGACTTTCCCTACCTGCCCCGGTACCACGACGTGGACGATGACGAGGGTGGCTCGTTGCGGGCCGCCTTCATCGACGAGGGCCCCGCCGACGCTTCCCCGGTCTTATTGATCCACGGCGAGCCGTCCTGGTCGTTCCTATACCGGACCATGATCCCCGGCCTCCTCGAGGCTGGATTTCGTGTCATCGTCCCCGATCTGGTCGGGTTCGGCCGGTCCGACAAGCCCGTAGACGATGGTGACTACACCTACGCACGCCACGTCGAGTGGATGCGGGCCCTCCTCTTCGACCACCTCGACCTCCGAGGCCTCACCCTCTTCTGCCAGGACTGGGGCGGACTGATCGGTCTCCGCCTCGTGGCCGAGCATCCCGACCGCTTCGATCGGGTGTGCGCAGCCAACACCGGGTTGCCCGATGGCAGCCGGCGGCTGCCCGAGGCGTGGTGGCGCTTCTACGAGTTCGTGCAATCCGACCCGGACCTGCCCATCGGCATGTTGGTGTCCTCGGGAGTGATCAACCCCATGCCACCGGAGGTGGTCGGCGCTTATGAGGCACCCTTTCCCGACGCCTCCTACAAGGCCGGGGCCCGCTCGTTCCCGGGCTTGATCCCCCAGAGTGCCGACGACCCGGCTACGCCGGACAACCAGCGGGCCTGGGAGGTCCTCGAGCAATTCACCAAGCCGTTCCTGTGTGCCTTCAGTGATCAGGATCCCATCACCGCCGGCGGCGACCGGGCATTTCTCTCTCGCGTTCCCGGGACCGCGGGCCAGCCGCACGTGACCGTGCACGGTGGCCACTTCCTCCAAGAGGACTGCGGGCCGGAGCTGGCCAAGGTGCTCGTCGACTGGATCGGGACCTGACCCGTTGGCACCCGGCTCGGGCCGGCGTGAGCCAGATAGCGTCCCGAGTATGGAATCCTCTGAGCAGATCCGGAACCTGCTGGCTACCTACTGCGGGCGCATCGACCGCGGCGAGTTCGCCGGCGTCGGCGACCTGTTCGGGAAAGGCGGCCAGGCCTACGAGCACGGCAACCTGTTAGCCACCGGGCCTGAGGCGGTGGCCGACGTCCTTGCGAGGCAGGTCATCCGCTACGACGAAGGCACCCCGTCGACCAAACATGTGGTGGTCAATACGGTGTTCGTGGACCTCGCCGGAGGCCTGAGCCTCCATCTCAGGCCCGAATTCATACCATGACCGCGATCTCTGCCAAGGAGCTCCCATGAGCATCGACTTCACTCTCGCCCCCGAGCACGAGGAGATCCGCTCTCGGGTCCGGAGCTTCATCGAGGGCACGGTGATGCCGGCAGTGGCCGGATTCGAGCACGGCGACCGGGAGATTTCCCGGAGGGAGTATCTGAAGACCATCTTCGGGCTTCGAGACCAAGCCAGGGCGGCCGGGCTTTGGCTGCCCCACATGCCCACCGAGTGGGGAGGCATGGGGCTGGGGCACGTGGCTCTGGCCATGGTGCAGACCGAGTCGGCACGGACCCGCCTGGGGCCATGGATCCTCAACTGCCAGGCTCCCGATGAGGGCAACATGCACACGTTGCTGCACTGGGGCAGTGACGACCAAAAGGAGAACTACCTGGGTCGGCTGTGCCGGGGCGAGGCCATGTCGTGTTTCGCCATGACCGAGCCGGAGGTGGCCGGCTCGGACCCCACCCTCATTCGCACCCACGCGTACCAAGACGGCGACGAGTGGGTGATCAACGGGCACAAGTGGTTCATCTCCAACGCCCGCCGGTCCAGCTTTGCCATCCTGATTGCTCGGACCGAACCGGACGTTCCCGTCGGTTCCCGGGGAGCCAACACCGCCTTCATCATCGACCTCCCGGCCGTTGGCTGGAATGACGTACGAGAGGTCGAGACCATGCACGGCTCGACCGGGCACAGCGAGATCGTCATCGAGGACCTCCGCGTGCACGACTCGCAGATATTGGGAGGACGGGGGAACGGGCACCAGTTGGGCCAGTACCGCCTGGGGCCGGCTCGCTTGGCCCACTGCATGCGCTGGATCGCCCAGGCGGAGACGGCTCTGGACATGATGGTCGATCGGTCACTCAAGCGTTATTCGCATGGCTCGCTCCTGGCCGAGAAGCAGGGCATCCAGTGGCTCATCGCCGACTCGGCCATGGAGCTCTACCAGTGCAAGCTCATGGTCCTGCACGCCGCGTACAAGATCGACCGGGGCGACGACTTCCGCACCGAGGTGTCGATGAGCAAGCACTTCGTGGCCAACAGCCTGAACCGCATCATCGACCGGGCCGTCCAGGTCCACGTGGCGCTGGGCTACTCCACCGACACCCCGCTGGCCTCCATGTTGCAGCACGCCCGCTGGGCCCGCCTGGCCGACGGCGCCGACGAGATCCACCAGATGCGCATCGCCGAGCGCACCATCGCCGCCTACCAGGACTCGGGGTCGACGGCTGCAGCCACCGGCGGGTTGCCCCTGTAGCTGCCGTCTGGGCGCCCTCGCCTGATTCGGTCAGAGGGCGATGGCCGGGTGACGGTCGCCCCACGGCCGGGCTGCCTCGAGCTGCGAGGCCAACCGGAACAGCTGGTCCTCCCGTCCATAGTGGGCCACCAGTTGGACGCCCACCGGCAGCCCGCCGTCGGTCCACCACAGTGGCAGCGAAACGGCGGGCTGGCCCGATGCGTCGAAGGGAAGTGCAAAGCCCGACATCGCCGACCATCCCGGGTACACGTCGGCCAAGGGCTGGTCGCCCGACAGCGTGCCCAGGGCGGGCGGCACGATGGCCATAGTCGGGGTGAGCAGCACGTCGAAGTCAGCGGCGGCCGCCTCGATGGCTCGACTCCACCGGGCGATGGCGTCGACTGCATCGATCAGCTGCGTGGCGGTCAGGGCGCGACCAGCCTCGACCATGGCCGTCGGCATCGGCTCCATGTCGGTGGCCACTGCACCCAGGCGCGCTTCCCACATGCCGACGTCCCGGGCGATGCCCGCCGCGATCACCGTGGTCACACCAGCCATGCCCTCGGCGTCGAACAGGGCGCTGCCGGGCAGCGAACTCACGTCGTGGCCGAGTCCCTCGAGGAGCCGGGCGGCGTCCTCGACGGCGGTGACGCACTCGTCGTCCACCGGGCCGCCCGAAGGCTGATCGACGACGAGGCCGATCCGGCACCGGCCGGGGTCCTGGCCCACCTCGTCCAGCCAGGGGCCGACCGGCGGCGGGGCCCTGTGCAAGTCGCCGGGTACCGGTCCGGCGGTGGCATCCAGCACGCCTGCGGAGTCGCGCACCGATCGGGTCACTACGTGCTCATGAGTCAGCGGGCCCCAGTAGTCCCCGAGGTCGGGAGCCAGGCTGGTCCGGTCCCGACTGGGCTTGAGCCCGACGAGCCCGCAACACGATGCCGGGATCCTGATGGACCCGCCCATGTCGTTTCCGTGGGCCGCGGGGACCATCCCGCAGGCCACCGCAGCGGCCGACCCACCGCTGGAGCCCCCCGGGGACCGGCTGAGGTCCCACGGGTTGGCGGTGGGGCCAAAGGCCAGGGGTTCGGTGGTGGACGAGATGGTCAGTTCAGGCACCTTGGTCCGTCCCAGCACGATCAGGCCCGCCGCCCGGTAGCGCCGGGTGAGCTCGGTGTCTCTGGGTGAAGTCCACGGGTTGTCCCGCAGGAAGCGCATGCCGTGCTGGTACCGGTCCCCCTGGGAGTGCTGCACGGCGTCTTTGAGCAGGAAGGGTACGCCGGCGAACGGTCGGTCGTCATCCGGGCGCAGCCCGAGGGCCAGCGAATCGGCCTCGGACCGGGCCTGGTCGAAGCGGCGAGCCACCAGGGCACCGATCACCGGGTCCAGCCGATCGATGCGCTCGATCGCCTCATCGACCAGATGGCGTGACCGGATCGCACCGGAGCGAACCAGCTCCGCCTGTCCGATCGCGTCCATCCATGTCAGTTCGTTCGCTTCCATGACGTGCTGCTCCCCGTGCTCGTCGGTGCGTAGTGCCCCTCCCTCCACAGCGTGTGCGAGATGTGGGCAGCCCGAGCGTCTGTGCCAAGGTACCCGAGCAGGAAGGCACCACTTCTGACGGCCGTGGGAATTCTTCGTTCGCCATCTCCTGGAGTCGCCAGCATCGCCCTGATGGCTGGGCCTACGATTCCGGCGTGCAACGCTCTTCGAACACCGAAGCCGAACTGGGCCGCCGGCTGTGCCCGCCGGAGTCGGTCCTCGATCACATCACCGACGGCAGCGACGTCATCGTCGGTGTGGCCAACGCGGCGCCGGACACCGTTCTCGACGCGATCGAGGCCGGCGCCGACCGCTTCGACGACGTACGCCTCCACCAGATGCTGCCCCTCAGGGAGCGCCCCTACATCCGGGGCGAGCTGCCCGGCCTGCGCCATGTGTCCTGGTTCCTGTCCGATTGCGACCGCCAGGCCTTTGCCGACGGTCACTGCGACCTGGTCCCCAATAACTTCAGCGATGTGCCCAACCTGCTGCGTCGGGCGGCTCGTAGCCCGCTGGCCATAGCCAGCGCCTCGCCTCCCGACGCCCACGGATATTTCTCCCTCGGGTGCCACGCCGACTACATGGCCGCACTGGCCGGCGACGTGCCCCTGTTCCTCGAGGTCAATGCGGCCACGCCCCGAACCTTCGGCGAGAACCAGGTCCATGTCAGCCAAGTGGTGGGATGGTCAGAGGCCGACTACCCCTTGACCGAGGTGGACCAGCCCGTCGCCAGCCCGGCTGATCGCCGGATCGCCGAGCTGGTGGCCGAGCGGATCCCAGACGGGGCCACCCTGCAGGTGGGAATCGGGGCGATCCCTGGCACCGTGCTGGGCCTGCTGTACGACCGCCGGCATCTGGGCATCAACAGCGAGTTGATCACCGACGCCGTCGTCGACCTGGTCGAGTCGGGGGCGGTCACCGGGGCCCGGAAACGGAACAATCGGAACAAGGTGGTCACCACGGCGGCGCTCGGGTCCCGGCGCTTGTACGACTTCGTCGACGAGAACCCCGGCGTGGAGTTCTGGCCGGTCGATTACACCAACGACTCCCACCGGGTGGCCACCGAGGACCGGTTCGTCGCCATCAACGCCACCCTCGAGGTCGACTTCCTCGGGCAGTGCGCATCGGAGTCCCTGGGGAGCCACTATTTCTCCTCGTCCGGCGGCCAGGGCGACTTCGCCAGGGGTGCCATCTACTCACCCGAGGGCCAGTCGTTCATCGTGCTGCACTCCTCGACCCACGATTGCACCGTGTCCCGGGTCGTTCCCCGACTGCAGGCCGGCGCCGCCGTCACGACCTACAAGAACATCGTGGACCGGGTGGTCACCGAGCACGGGGTGGCCGAGCTGCGGGGCACGACCATCAGGGAACGCACACAACGGCTGATCGCCGTGGCCGATCCGGCGTTCCGGGACACCCTGAGCAACGAGGCCGGCCGCATGGGATTCATTTAGATCGGGCCGAGCCCCGGCTCAGACGCCGGTCATCGCTTCGATCCTACCGTCCTGGTGGGCATTCACCAGGGCCTGGTGATCGGCTTCGTTCTGTTCGGCATAGGCCTCGGCGAAGCGGGCGATGGCCCGGTCGAAGGTCGAACCGGTTCCCAGATAGGAGGCAATGGCGATGCGGTCGCCCGAACGAGCGTGGGCCCGGGCCAGGGTCCAACCGCACAGCTCGCCGTAGAGGCCCATGCCGTGGGGGACCATGCCGGCGATGTCCACCGAGCCCTTGTGGTCCCAGAGCTGACGAACGTAGAAGTCGCGGGTTATGCCGTCGATGCCGTTGACGGTCACCCAACCCAGCAAGATGTCGCTGGCCGCTTGCATCAGGCGTTGGCCCTCCACCACCCGCTGCCCGTGGTGGTCCAATTGGCTGGGGGCCAGAAACTGCTCGAGCACCGAGGGTCCCGCTTCCTTTGCCTGGAGGATCAACGGGTCGGACTCGTCGCGTCCGAGGAGCAGGATGATCCAGCACCGGGTGCCCACGCTGCCCACGCCTACGACTTTGCGGGCGATCTGCACCGGTTGGAAGGTCTCGAGCAGTCGCTGGCGATCGAGCGGCAGGCTGGACGCGTACTGTTCGAGCAATGAGCCGAGGCTTTGCCGCAACGACTCGGCTGCGACGGGATCCAGAAGCCTGTCGAGCGGCGTGATGAGCGGGTGCTCCTCGCGCAGCCTGACCACACCCGATTCGTTGGTGGTGAGCTTGGCGAACGCGGCCAGGTGGTCGTGGCCCTGAGCCTTGGTCAAGGTGGTCTGCACCACCTTCTTCTCCCGCCTGCCCATCTGGGCCCGCCAGGACTCGAGCACCGCGACATCCTGTCGCCCGTACCAGACGTCCAGGTTGGACATCCCGGCGAAAGCGAGCATGGCCGTCCGGTAGCTGCGTGTTGCCGCCGTGACCACCTCGGTTCGTTCCCGGTCGGTGAAACCGCGATCTCGACCGGCGACGGCCAGGCTGGCGGCCAACCGCTTCACGTCCCACTCCCATGGTCCCGCCAGCGTCTCGTCGAAGTCGTTGACGTCGAAGAGCATCCCCCGCTCGGGGGTGCCGAACACGCCGAAGTTCGACAGGTGGGCGTCCCCGCAGATCTGCACCTCGATGCCACTCGT
The DNA here is from genome assembly GCA_036495505.1 of Acidimicrobiales bacterium. GTDB lineage: Bacteria > Actinomycetota > Acidimicrobiia > Acidimicrobiales > RAAP-2 > DASXMT01. Next base: position 7,655 of record DASXMT010000404.1, read on the forward strand.
GGGCGTCTGGGACAGGTCCGAGGCCATGTTCAGTGCGGCCCCGCGGAAGAAGGAGAATTCCGAGGCCATCATGCGACCGTGACGGATGGGCACCAGCTCGGCCACCCGGTCGGCTTCCTGGGATTGGAGGAGCCCGACCGGCTCGGGCCGGTCGCGTGCCGGTTCCCAGTCTCCATGACTTGATCGGGGCGCCCGGCGCCGCGCCTCCTTGCCTCGGGCGGCCCGGTCGCTGACGGTGTCGTTCGTCGTGGGCTCTGCTGTGAACACGTCGGTCATCGGGTGTGCCTCATTTCCGGCTCTCAGGCGTCGGTCATCAGACAGCATCGCGCCGGGCGCTCGATCCCGCTCTACGCTCTCTCGGCGGGGCGCGGCCGCCCGAGCCCGCGCCGATTGGCCGATAAGGAGATGAGCCATGAACTATCCACTCGAGGTGGGCGGGATCAACGACTATCCCGTCAAAGTGGGCAGCATGTTGATGACGTTGGTGGACCCGTCCAAGGGATACGAACAGGCGTACAACCGCTGGTACGAGCGCGACCACTTCTATGCCGGTTGCATGATCGGCCCCTGGTTGTTCGCCGGAAGTCGCTGGGTGGCCACCCGGGAGCTGAAGGACCGGCGCTGGCCGAAGGACGGCGGCACGGTCGCCGCTCCCTACGACGCCGGGAGCTTCATCGCCATCTACTGGGTGGAGAAGGGTCATCACGAGGACCACTTCGAGGCCTGGGCCGTCCCTCAGGTGCGCGACCTCTACGCCAACGGCCGAGGCTTTGCCGAGCGGCGTCATGTGCACACGTCGCTGTTCGATCACATCGGTTCGCTCTACAGGGACGACGATCCCGTCCCCATCGATCTGGCCCTCGATCGCGGCTACCCCGGTCTGGTGGTGCTGTGGTGGGATGGCCCGGAGGGAACCGAGGGATCGGATCTGCACCAGGCGGCGGGTGAGCACACCCGGGCGCTGCTGGCCGGTTCGGCCATCGAGATCGCCTCATCCTGGACGCCCTCAGCCCCCGACGAGGGGCCGAGAGATGTCCCGATGGATCTCGGCTCCCCTGCCGGGGGACCAAACCGACTGGTGCAGCTCCTCTTCGTCGACGGCGACGTTCGGGAGGTGCTCGACTCGGTTCGCGCCTATACCGATGCAGTTGAGGCCGACGCCCTCGGCCGCCTGCAGCTGGCAGCCCCCTTCTTCACCACGGTGGTGGGCACGGACACCCACGTCGACCAGCTCTGGTAGCCCACTCTCGCCCCGGGTCAGGCCCGGGCCACGTGGCCCAGGAACGTTCGGGTCCGCGCCTGCTCCCCTGGGTCCCCTTGGACATTGGCCAGCAGTTCGGTGGCCCCCGCCTCGCCCAGGGCGGCGATGCGGCCGGTGATCTCATCCTCGTCGCCCACCAAGGCGATGTCGACCGGCTCGGTGACGCCTTCGGTGGCCAGCATGCGCTGGTAGGAGGGCATGGTCGCGGGACCGGCCATCGCCGCCCCCAGCCTCTCTCGGGCTCCGTCCCTGTCGTCGGTGACGCAGACGGGAAGGCCGACGATCACCCGCGGCGGCGGTCGGTGCGCCCTCGCCGCTGCGGCGGCGATCGAGGGGACGACGTGCCGTCGGACGGTGCCGACGCCGGTCATCCACGTGACCGTGCCATCGGTGAAGCGGCCGGCCAGCTCGAGCATCCTCGGCCCCAGTGCGGCCAGCACGAGTCCCGGAGAAGGTCCGTCGATCCCGAGGGCGCCTCGAGCCACGATCCGCTCTCCGTCGAGGTCGGCCCGGCGGTCCGGGCCGAGTAGGGGGGCGAGACCCTCGAGCTCGTTTGCGCACAAGTCGACCACCGATGAGTAGGGCACGCCGTAACAGCCCTCCGATACGACCTGGTGGGTCACGCCGACCCCGAGGGTCAGTCGATCCGGGCCGGCCACGCTGGCCACGGTCAGGGCCTGTTGGGCCAGGGGCAGGGGATGGCGTCCCTGCACGGGGACGACTGCGGTGCCCAGCCCGATGCCGGGGACCTGGGCGGCGGCGACGGTGAGCGCCGTCAACGTGTCCACCGCGAACCCCTGCCCGAACCAGATGCCGTCCAGTCCGTCGGCCGCCGCCGCCCGTGTGCGGGACACCACCGTGTCGTCCGTTTTGGCGTCAGCGCCACCGAACACCG
>DASXMT010000405.1:0-7949 GCA_036495505.1 Acidimicrobiales bacterium
TCTAACGCAGCGGCCGCCTTCTTCGTCACCTTGCCGAGGTGCTCGATAGCGACCCGGCCCCGGGCGAAGCGCCAGGTAGCGACAGCGCGGCCGCCGACCAGGGCGAAGGGGCGGAAGATGCCGTTGACGGTGAGTATGGCCTGGTCGGCGCCGACCAGCGGCTCTCGGGATCGCCAGCCCAACAGGAGCGGGTCGAAGGATCCGAGCAACCGGGGTGGCGGCAGCTCGGCCACCGGCCGGTGCTTCTTCAGGTCCACCAGCCCGTCGGGACGCTCCTCGAGCTCACCGGCGATGGCCGAGAGACCGGCCCGCGAATCGCGGAGGGGAAGGCCGGACCACTTGGCCAGGTCTCGCGCATCGGCTGGTGCGTGCCCGGCCAGGTAGCGCCGGGCCAGCTCAGCCAGGGCGACGTCCCGGTCGACGGGCCCTGGCTCGCCGAGCCAGTCCTTCACCAGTACGTAGGCATGCTGGCCGTCGACCATCGGGCCTCGTACCGTCAGGCCGCGAAGACTGGCCAGAAGGAGCACGTGGATCAGGGCCTGACCCTTCGTAGGCACAGAGGCGCTCTCGAGCCGCTCCCGAAGCTGATCACGAGACAGCGGACCCTCCCTCTCGAGTGATCGCCGGATCACCTCGACGCCTCGATCGCCGGCGCTGGCCGTGACACCCTCTTGAGCGAGGCGGCGGGCGTTGCCCCTGGCGATCGGAGGAGCCGTGAGGGCATGAAGCCAGGGATAGTCCTCGCTTCGAACGAGGTGGAGCGTCCCCCGGTTCACCCACGTGAGAACCAGGGAACGGTCCTCGGTGAGGGCGCGGTCGACGTCAGCGGCGGAAAGACCGGTGGACCGCGATCGGATGGCCAGACGGAAGCCACGTTGATCCTGGCCCTGGACGGCCAACAAGCGCTCGACGACGGCCTCAGGATCTCGAGCAGGCGGCCCGGCCAGCAGCTGGGCGGTCAGGCGATCAGCGATCATCAACCGAGACTAGGTGTCTCCATCCTTTGGTCCGGGGTTACCTGACGACCCTGCGGAGATCGGCCTGAGGAGGCCGACCGGCATGCCGGGACAGATTTTCCCTCAATAAGTGATGCATTCACCACTTTCCGTTGCGAAACGGAGGATGGAGGGATACCATCGCCTGAAAATCAGTCCGCACTGGATGACCTGGATTCCCCGTCAACCGTTGTTCAGCAATGAAGGGCGACCGCATGAAACGGTTTGTGTCTTCGGTAGTAGCGATGGTGTGCACCTCCGTCATCCTGGCCGCGGTCGGTGGAGTGGCGGGAGCCTCATCCCCACCCCTGTCCGTCAAGCAAGCGGCCCAGGCTCTGACCGCGGCACGAATCAAGGTCAACCTCGGCATGACCAAATCCATGACCCTCATAGGCCGGGACGCCACGACGGGGAACCTCACGGTGCAACAGATCGGGCCGGATGTCCAACCATGGCTCGCTGCAGCCAAGCTGTATCGAAATCGGCTCACATCGATTGCGTGGCCTGCCAAGTATCAAAGCGATGCGGAAAATCTGATCGCCCAGTTGGCCGTGCTGTCTGGCCAGTTAGCGTCGGCCCCGACTCAGGATGCGGCCACGATCGCATCGTGGAGGACCCAGATGAACAGCGACAGCGGGGCGTACAACACCGCTCTGCGCAAGCTGCAAAACGCCTTGGGGCTCCGTCGGACCACCGACTTCTCCAGTCTTCCCAACACGACAACCACAACCACCGCGCCTCCTACGACCACAACCACGACGCATCCTGCTCCCCCGACATCGAACCCTCCCGCTCCCCTGCCCACGGTCGGTCCGTGCGCGTCGGCTCCGAATACCGACGTTGACTTCGAACCGGACACGTTGGGGTTCAATTGCATCAGTGGCGGTGACCCCGATGCCCTGACCGACATCACCTGGACGTCGTGGACGTCGAGCCAGGCGTTTGGCAACGGCACGCTCACCGTTGGCGGCCAGACCTATCCCGACTCCGACGTGACGCTGTCGGACCCGGAACAGCCCGCTCAAGGTGCGAATGCCTATATCTTCCAGTCCGCCTCCGTCGAGACTCCAGGCGGCCTCATCATTACCGGCTCGACTCCCGGGGAGTGGGGCACGGCATCGTGATGTCGCCGGAAGTCACGCATTGGGGCGCCCATGGTGGCCGCGCTTGGGGTGCCCATGGTGGCCGCGCTCGACCTCCTCGAACCGTCTGCGGCTCCGGTACGCCAGGGCGCCGGATCAACCCTCGCTTCCAGCCTCCATGAACAGCTCGACATCCTTCCCCGACCCGACTCGTGGGCCCATCTGAAATCCGGCCGGGTTGACATAGAAGGGCTCGTCGTCGATCCGAAGTTCCCCGCCGGCGTAGCCAACCGCCACAGTGCCAATGGGATAGGAGGCCAGCAATACCCGGAACCTACGCCGCCAGAATCTACGACCGGCTACGTGGATGGCTCGGTCCGTCAGTAGTAGCACGCGGCCCTGGTTGCGCCCGACCAATTCCTTGGCCGTGGCCACCAGGCTGTTCACGACGGTCAACGGATACGGAGTGGCCATGAGAGCCGCACGGAGATCTTCGCCCGGCTCGAAGGCGGGGGCGAACCACCCGCGCACCTTCAAGAGAGCTAGGTCCCTGCCCGACGATGCCTGCCCGTCCCGATCGGTAGCCACGGGCCATGGTATCTAGGTGGGCGTTCGTCGCCTGGTCCGATCGGGCCCGAAGGGTGCCCGGACGTACTGCTCGCTCGCTGGCGTTGTGCTCGTCTCGTGTGCCTCGTTGGTGCTCAGTGCCTGCACCAGCACCACCGCGATCGCTGGAACGTGGTCGGGGCCGACCTTCGTCGCCAACGGATCGGCGCTGGTCGACGTGTCCTGCCCCTCTTCCTCCACCTGTACGGCGATCGATGCGCGAGGCAGCTCGGTGACGCTGGCCGGAAAGCAATGGGGCCCGGCGATCCCGATTCCCGGCGGCGGTTCCCCGGACAACGGGCCGGTGGCCATCTCGTGCGGCGGCATCGACTCGTGCGCCGCGGGTCTCGGCAACGGCATCCTGTCGAACTTTGACGGGAGAACCTGGAGCGCGGACGGCCTGATGGAGCTGGAAACGCCGACTTCGATGTCCTGTCCCGATTCGCATTTCTGCGTCGCCGCCGGTGACAGTGGCACCGCCATGGTCCGGAACGGGTCGTGGTCGGCGCCCGACCTTGTCGACAGCGGCGGCAGCCTTACCTCGATATCGTGCACATCTCGCACGTTCTGCGTGGCCGTGTCGTGGGACACGCCGGGTACCGCTTACACCTTCGACGGCGAAGGCTGGTTCTCCATGGCGGCGCCCAACCCGTCCACGCCGCAGGGGGGTTCGGAGCCGGACACGCTCTCGGCCGTCTCGTGCGCCACACCGACCTACTGCGTGGCCCTCGATGACTTTGGCGAGTTCTTCACCTGGGATGGCAAGTCATGGTCGAACGCCACCGTTTTCGACAACATCCAGGACGGCGCAGACGCCGTGTCGTGCTCCACAGGCCAGCTGTGCATGATCGTCGACGACAGCGGGGTGGCGATCCCCTTGGACAAGGGAACCCTTGGACCCCGACGCCAGCTGGACAGTGACACGGCCGGCCTGAACGGGGTCAGTTGCATCGCCAGCGCTACCACCAGCTCCGCCACCACAGCGACGACGAGCGCCAGCCCTCCCGTTACCCGGTGTGTGGCCGTCGGTGGCGGGGGCCGCGCCTTTACGTTCTCCACCAAGGGGAGCTCATGAACCGGCCGAGGAGGCGACTCCACGCCGTCCACCCATCGCCGTCGGCAGAGGAGCTCGAACGCGCTCTTCTGGACGACGTGCAACGACTGCTCGACCGCTGGCGTTCGGAGTTCGCCGGCCGCCCGCAGGCAGAACGACAGCACCTCCTGTTGTTGGCGCTCGAACGGGAGCAGATCGTTGCTGTCGCCTACCGGGAGGAGACGGTGGCCGGCCGAGTGGCCGAACTGGACGTGGGTGACGATGTCCGCGACCTCGTTCGCCAAACCTTGGTGTGGACGTGGAAGGACGAACAACTGCACGCCGAGTACCTCCGCGGCGAGCTCCTCCGCGCCCGGGGCCTGTTTTCGACCGCCGTGGTGTATGGCCGCCAGCTCCAAGGGGCGCTGTCAGGGTGGACGTCAGCCACATCCAACCTCCGTGACGCCCGCACCGCACCGTTCCGAACGGGAGCAGCGGGTGTCCTGGTGGCTGCGGCCGGGGTCACCGGGCAGGTGCCGCCGATCCTGCGCCGCGAGCTCCGGTACCAGACGTTCCATCGCTACTGCGAGCTCAATGTGGCCCTCGAAGCCAGCGCCGAGCTGGCCTACCGGCGGCTGGTGGAGCTCTCCGAGAACCCCTTCGAGAAAACCACCATCGATCGCATCCGGGAGGACGAGGCGCGTCACGCGGCCGCCTTTCGCGTACTGGCCGATACCCTCACAGACGACGATCGGCTGGTCGATCCGTCCGCCACCGCCGAGCTCATGGCGCGGATGGCGGCAATCAGCGTCTGGTTCGTGCCCGCCCGTCTCCGCCCGGCGGTGACCGGCCCGGCGGCACAGGCCGAGCCGCTGTCAGCCACGGACCGCCGGCCGCGCACGTTCGGGTCGCGCCGCACCGTGGCCGTCGGGCACGGACGGGACGACGGCGACAAAGTGGCCGTGCTCGAGGATTGCCTGGATCGCGCCGGTCTGGGTGAGATGGCGACGACCGCGTCCTCCGTGGCCATCCGGACCTCCTTCATGCTCGGGTACGACCGCCGGGATCGCTCCAATGTCAACGATCCGGAGATGGTCGATCTCGTAGCCCGGTACCTGCGACGGCATGGAGTTGGCGACGTTGCCGTCATCGAGGCCCCCACCGTGTACGGCAATGACTACGCCCATCGGTCGGTAGCCGAAGTGGCCTCGTACTTCGGCTTCAACTCGCCGGCCTACCGGATCGTGGACATCAGCGAGGACCTCCGCCCGTTCACCTACGAGCGGGGCTTCGTCCAGCACGCCATCAGCGGATCGTGGCTGGATGCCGACCTCCGCATCGTCATGCCCAAGCTCCGCACGGCTCCCACCGACTTCGCTCACCTGAGCCTGTGCACGCTCGAGGGAAGCACCGGGCGGATCGACGACACCGTCTACGCGGGGCGCCAGGTCGACTACCGCTCGGCCACCATGATGCTGCTCGACGTGGCCCCTCCGGACTTCTCGGTGATCGACGGTTGGGCCCCGGTAGCCGACGGAGCCTTCGGGGTGATGGGCTGCGATCGACCCGCCAACGTCCGGCTGGTCTACGCCGGGGCCGATGCCCTGTCCGTCGACGAGGTGGTCCTCGGCGACTTGGGTATCGACGACCCCCGTCAGGCACCGATCGTCCGCCTGGCCTACCACTGGTTCGGACTGGCCCCAGGAGCCGTGCCCGTGGACGGCCAGCGCCCTGACCTCAGGGACCAACTGCGGGGAGCCCACGCCTCTCCGCTCGTCCGGGCCCTCGGGATGATGTCGGACCCGGTCTACGTCTATATGAGCAACGGGGGGCAGGTCTTCGTCCCCGCCTTCGATTCGAGCACCTTTCCATCATTGCGACCCATCGGTCCAGTAGTGCGGGCGGTCCAGTGGGTGTCGCAACGGGCCTTCGGTATTCGAGCCCCGACTCAGCGACAACTGACTCAGCGAGAACTGATCCAAGGAGCCCCGATCCAGGGAGCTACCAGTCAGGGAGCTACGACTCAGCGTGCCCCGAAACAGGGAACTACGACTGAGCGTGCCCCGATCCAAGGAGGCAGGCCGCGTGCTTCGTGAACGGCTGACGGTTGCGAGGTCGGCGCTATCGGGAATGTCGGAAACGGTCCGCCAGGGTCACCTCCCCGCACGCGCCCTGGCCATCGGCGACAGCAGGGGCCTGGTCCGTGCCCTGTTTCTCGCCTCGGCCGCCCGCGCCGACCTGCTGCCCTATCTGCGCAGCGAGCGGAGCCTGGGTGAGCTGATCGCGCACACCGGGTGCCGGAGACCCGATCGTCTGCGAGCATGGCTCGGAGTGGGTGCCGACCTCGGTGAACTGCGCCGGCGGGGGGATCGCTACCGTGTGGTCGGGATTCGAGGCCGTGCGCTGGCCGGCGGAGACAAGCTTCTCATCGCCCATTACCGGTCCATGCTTGAGTACCAGGTTGGTCCCTACGCCGAGTTCGAAGAGCTGCTCGCCGATGAGCCGGGCCAGGGACGCGGCGATCTCGGCCGCTATGCCGACGACATCGCACGAGTGTCCTTGGCCGCTGCACCGTTCGTCTCCTCCATGGTCCGGAACACCGTGGCAGAGCTCCGTCCCGCCCGGATCCTGGATGTGGGCTGTGGCACCGGGATCTACACCAAGGTGGCCCTCGAGTCCGACCCCGGTGTGCACGCGGACGGAATCGACCTCGCCGAAGACGTGATCAGGTCGGCCCGCCAGGAACTGGCCGATTCCGGCCTGAGCTCCCGGGCCGAGCTGCACGTGGGCGACGTCCGAGACTGGCTTCCGTCCTCAGGCAACAAATTCGAACTGGTGATGTTGCTCAACAACATCTACTACTTCGATCGGACCCGGCGGCAGGAGCTGTACCGCGAGCTGGGGGCCAGTCTGGTTGATGGAGGGCAACTGCTCGTGGTGACGATGACCGCGCCCGGATCGGTGGCCGCCGCCCACCTCCACTTCATGCTGATCTGTCAGGAAGGTACCGCTTCACTCCCCGAGCGTGCCGAGCTCCTATCTGACTTGGCGGCCGCCGGATACCAGACGATCGAGGAGCGAAACTTGGTACCCACCGAACCGTTCGTGGGCATTCGGGCCCGGCGTGTGGGCTGACCGTGCGGGCTGAGGCAGGCCAAACGGCATATTCCATCCCAACCGGCATACTCCATCCCAACCGGCAGACTTCATCCCAACCGGCATACTCCATCCCAACCGGCACACTCCATGCAACCGGCACGCAGTCGGGGGTCAGCTGACCAGGGGTCGGGCGGCCGCCGCCATCATCCGTGCTGCCTCACCGGGGCCGTGGGTGCTGACCAGTTCAGGATTGAAGATCTCTGTGGCCAGGAACGGCCGGGCACCGATCGTGTCCAGCTGTCCGAGCAATGCTCCGAAATCGACCACCCCGTCTCCGGGAAGCAGGCGATGGGCCAGAGCCTCGTTCATCACGTCATCGCTGGGCTGAGCGGCGGCATCGCACAGCTGGACATACCCGATCCGTTCGCCGGGGATCCGAGCCAGTAGCTCGAAGTTGGGTCCGCCCGGCTGCCGCACCCAGTGCCATGCATCGACCAGGATGCCGGCCCCGGCGCCGAGGGGCTCGACGAGCTCCCACGCCGTGGCCAGGTCGGGGATGCCGGTCCAGGGCAGGAACTCGACGCACACCTGTGCGCCGACATCGGTGGCCGCGGCGACCAGGAGGGCCAGGTTGTTGCGAGCGTGGCCGAGGTCGCGCAGGGTGGCTCCGAGGGTGATGGCGGCGATTTTCGTTGCGCCGACCGCTTTCGCCGTCTGGGCAATCTGCTCGGCCTCGGCAGCCGCTTCGGCCGCAGTGGTGTCGGCCCAGGCCGATGCCGCTTCGACCACCTCGATGTGGAGATCCAGGCCGGCGAGAGCGGGGATGTGGAACGTCCATACCGAGGCCTCGCTCACACCCGCGGTGACCAACGCCTCGCCGGCACCGCGTATGTCGGCTTCGGTCGCGCCCAGTGGATCGACCATCAGCGTGGCCGTACAGATACCCAACGACCGACCGTCAGCGGTGGGCATGCTCAGCGCAGCTCGACGTCGGCCTTGAGGCCGGCCCGCTTGCGTGGCCAGCCTTCGGATGCCATACGACCTTCGGATGCCATACGACCGCCCACCGACTTACCGGCCATGTCCATCCCCTCTGTCTCTTTTCGTTTGGCGACGAGGTTCCCCCCGATAGGT
>DASXMT010000406.1:0-7781 GCA_036495505.1 Acidimicrobiales bacterium
AAGACGGTGACGGCCCTATCGGTGGGTGGCCTCTTGCCCGCCGGACTGGCCATTGCCAGCGGCACCGTTCGATTCGGTGGACACGACCTCGTCTCGGCCACGCCCGAGGTGCTCCGGTCTATCCGTGGATCGAAGATCGGCTTCGTCTTTCAGGACCCGCAGAACAGCTTGGACCCGGTGTTCACCATCGGCGACCAGCTGGTCGAGGCCATCCGCGCTCATCGGCCTCTCTCGCGCCCTGAAGCTCGAGCCGTCGGAATCGACCTGCTCGATCGCGTGGGAATTGCTCGGCCCGACAAGCGGTTTTCCGACTACCCCCACCAGTTCTCCGGTGGGATGGCGCAGCGCGTGGTGATGGCCATCGCGCTGTGCTGCAATCCCCAACTCCTCATCGCCGACGAGCCGACCACGGCTCTCGACGTGACCATGCAAGCCCAGATCCTTGAGTTGCTCGGATCCCTCAAAGCCGAGCTCGGGCTGAGCGTGCTCCTCATCTCCCACGACCTCGGTGTCGTGGCGCAGATGGCCGACCGAGTGGCAGTGATGTATGGCGGGCAGATCGTGGAGCAAGGCCTGACCACCGATCTGTTCATCCGACCTCGCCATCCCTATCTCGAAGCCCTCATCGGCGCGCAACCAGATGGAAGCACCGGCACGCAGCGATTGACCACCATCCCCGGACGGGTCCCGTCGGCGGCACGAATGCCTAGCGGCTGCCGATTTCATCCGCGGTGCTCGTTCGCACGTGACCAATGCCGGGTGGGGGAGGTCCGTCTCCTCGACTCCCCGTCGTCCTCTCCTCACGTCGTCCGGTGCGTTCGCTCGCCAGAGCTGCATCTGCGTGGTATCGCTCCCATACCGGCAGGCGAGACGGCCGTGAGCCCGACCATACGAACGTCCGCGCCGAAGGGACCGACATCGGAACCCGAGACGTTGCTCGAGGTTCGCAGCTTGACGAAGGAGTTCAAGGGGCGCAGTGCCTTCGGTCGCGGACGGTACGTGGTCAAGGCGGTGGACAAGGTCTCGTTCGATATTCTCTCGGGCGAGACGCTGGGGTTGGTGGGCGAGACCGGCGCCGGCAAGTCGACCGTGGGACGACTGGTACTCGGGCTCGAGTCCGCCACCAGTGGCTCGATCCGGTTCCGGGGCATGGCACTGAAGGATGTGGACAAGCGCCCGATGTCGGTCCATCGCGACGTTCAGGCCATCTTCCAGAACCCGTACGCATCGTTGAACCCGTCGATGACCGTTGTGGACCTCGTGGCCGAGCCCATCGACGTCCACGGTCGGTTGCCTAAAAGTGAGCGTTCGAGGGCCGTCGAGCGGCTGCTGGCCAGCGTAGGGCTGGACTCCGAGTATCTCCGGCGCTACATCTACGAGCTGTCGGGAGGCCAGCTGCAGCGGATTGCCATCGCTCGCGCCCTGTCGGTGAACCCCAAGCTCATGGTGCTGGACGAACCCATCAGCTCGCTCGATGTTTCGACGCAGGCACAGGTCATCAACCTGCTCGAAGACCTCCAGGCCTCCCATGGCATGTCCTATCTCTTCATCGGTCACAACCTCGCCGTGGTGAGCCACATCAGCGACCGATTGGCAATCCTGTACGGCGGCCAGATCGTGGAGATGGGCGAGAGCCAGACTGTCTATCGCCAGCCACGACACCCCTACACTCAGGCCCTCATCGGTGCCATCCTGTCGACCGACCCGGCCCGTCGAAGGAGCGGAGGTCGTTCGAGTGGGGCCGCGGACGATCCCGGGCGATGTCCAAGTGTTCAGTCACCGAGCGAACGTCCGCCCGACAAGCGAGCGACTGAAGAGCCGGTCTCGCAGGGATGTGTCTACGTCCAACGCTGTCCTTTCGCCCAAGCAATCTGCCGGCAGGAGACGCCACCGGCGGTCTCGTACGAGGACGGGACGACGGTGCAGTGCCATTTCGCCGACGAGCTGGCGCGACGGTTGCCAACCGCCAGCGTCTCAGGGAACCCCGTCGATCCGTGATCCTCCGGACGTGCACCAACGTGTCCTTATAGTCTTCAGATTGAACTCGAGGAGGGTCGTTGATCGGTAGGGGGCGATGGTGAGAGTGCGACGGTCGGTCCCCTTGGACACCGTGACCACACTCCCTACCCGTCAGCGGTACCTCGCCGAGGGGCTATGGGACGACGCCACCCTGGCCGGACGCGTCCGGCACCACGGTTCGACCAAGCCCGATGCCATCGCCGTCGTCGACGACGCCGGTTGCTACAGCTTCGGCCGCCTGTGCGCGGACGCCGCTGCCTTTGCTGCCGGCCTGTCCGAGCTTGGCGTCGAGCATGGGACGGTGGTGTCGGCCCAACTTCCCAATCGATACGAGTTCGCCGTCGTGGCCGTGGCCGTGCAATCGATCGGCGCGGTGATCAATCCCCTGTTGCCCAACTACCGGGCCCGGGAGCTCGGGGCCGTGTTCGCGACCGCCGGCCCGCGGGTCATCGTCACACCTGCCGAGTACCGCGGATTCGATCACCGCGCCCTGGTGACCGAGGTGGCGGAGGTCACGGGCGTGCAGCCGCACCATGTGGTGGTCGGTGGCGACTCTGGTCCCGGGGCGACGGCGTACGCCCAGCTGGCCAGGGCGAGCAATGCCCAGCTGAGGGGCGGCCGGCCCGAGGCCGTGTCCGAGCTCATCTTCACGTCGGGGACCGAGGCCCGGCCCAAAGCGATCATGCACACCGAGCAGACGGCCAACTTCAGTGTCCGGGTCGCTCATGGCGATCTCGGCCTGTCCGAGGATGACGTGGTATGGATGCCGTCGCCACTCGGACACTCGACGGGCTTCAACTATGGGCTGCGCTTCGCCCTCTACCACGGCCTTCGACTCGTCTTGCAAGACCGGTGGAACGGCGAGGCAGCGGCCGCTCTGGTCCGCGAGGAAGAGTGCACGTACACGTTGGCCGCAGCCACCTTTCTCCAAGACCTGGTGGAGGCGGCCGACCGCGGTGGTCTGCCGCTCGGGTCCCTCCGCTTCTTCGGGTGCGGGGGCGCAGCGGTGCCCCCGGCCTTGGTCGATGCGGCCGGGGAGCGCGGCGTCCAGGTCCTGCGCCTGTACGGTTCCACCGAAGTACTGGTGGGGACGTGGAACCGACCGACCTCGAGCCTCGACCACCGCCGACACACCGACGGGACGCCCATGAGCCACGTGGACATCGAGGTCCGAGAGGATGGCGGTGACCCCGTCGCCCCCGGCCAGCCGGGCGAGCTCGCCGTTCGTGGCCCGAATACCTGCGTGGGTTATTTCGACGATCCCGAGCGCACGGCATCCACCTTTGTGGACGGATGGGTGTTGAGCGGAGATCTGGTTACCGAAGATCCGGACGGCTACGTGACCGTGGTCGGGCGCAAGAAGGAAATCATCATTCGAGGCGGGCTCAACATCACCCCGCGTGAGATCGAGGAGATGCTCACCCTCTTCCCCGAGGTGGAACGCGCTGCCGTCGTCGGCCTGCCCGACGAGCGGCTGGGTGAGCGGATGTGCGCGTGCGTGGTCCTCCAACGCGGTGCATGCCTCGACTTGGCCACGACGGTTGGCCGCCTCAAGGAACAAGGTCTTGCCACCTACAAGCTTCCCGAGCGCCTGGAGGTGGTCGAGAGCCTTCCCACCACGGCATCGGGGAAGATCCCCAAGCATGAGATCATCCGATCCATCATGCAGGCAGACAGCGAATAAAGGAGTCCAGTGGCAACCGCACCTCTCGTGTTGACCGAGCGGCTCGCCCTGGCCCGGCGTTCAGCCGTGGCCGGGGTCGTGCGCCTCAACCGGCCCGATCAGCTGAACCCCATCGACGGTCGCGTCCTCGAGGAGCTCGACGCGGCGGTGACCGATCTGGTCGACGACAACAAGGTCCGGGCCATCTTGATCACCGGGGCCGGACGAGCGTTCAGCGCCGGGGGTGACCTCAAGGCGTACGTGGCTCTCCAGCGCGATCCCGTCCGGTTCCCGCTCTTCGTGGCCGAGCTCCACCGGGTCTTCGGTCGACTGCGTGGGCTGCCCGTCCCGGTGGTGGCTCTGGTGAACGTGGTGACGGCTGCCGGTGGCCTCGAGCTGCTCCTCAACTGTGATTTCGCCATCGCCGGTGCGGCAGCCCGGATCGGCGATGGACATCTCAACTTCGGCCAGATGGGCGGGGGCGGGGTGCTGACCCTCCTGCCCCGGGCGATCGGGCGGGCCCGGGCCGCCGAGTTGATGCTCAGCGGACGTTTGCTGGGTGCCGACGAGGCGCTGTCCTGGGGGCTGGTCAGCCGGGTGGTGGCCGACGAGGACCTGCTCGAGGCCGGGCTGGACTTCGCCCGCCAGGTGGCCGAGAAGAGCCCCTTGGCCGTGGCCAACGCCAAGCAGGTGATGCACGACGTGTGGTCGGACAACGGAAGCGTGGCGTCGGGGCTCGAGTACGAGTTGGCCCGCGACGCCTACTACTGCCTCACGTCCTTCGACGCCCCCGAAGGCCTCGCCGCCTTTGTAGAGAAGCGCCGCCCGCGGTTCCGGGGACGCTGAGCCCGAGCCTCGTGCGCCGGACGTGGGCGCTTCAGCTGAGGTTGGGGAGCACCTTGTCGGCGAACAGGTGCAGACCCTCCCAACCGATGTCGGGATCCATGCCCCCGACCAACGGCTTGAAGGCCAGGGTGCCCTCGGTGGCGGCGATGGCCACGCACTCTTCTGGGGTCACCACCCGGTAGGGGCCAGAGCGTCGCAGCTCACCGGGATCGGTGCTGGCACTGAAGGACCCCTTGCGGGCACCGATCCATGCCGCGTACTCGTTGTTGTCGTGCAGGGCGTGGGGGGCGATCCTGGCCCAATCCCGATCCGGGTCTTCGGAGACGAACAGGTAGCCTTCGGCCCCTCCGCCGCCCTCATCCGGGTCCGGTGCGGGCTTGCCCAGTGTGGCCAGCTCATCCAAGTACAGCTGGTACAGCTTGGGGGAGAGGGGCTGGTAGTCGTCGGCGATCAATGCTGCGCGGCGGGCGCTGGCCGGCGAGGCGCCGCCCATGGCAATGAGGGGGCGTGGGCGCTGGGCGGGACGGGGGAGGACGCGTACCGTCCGGCCCTGGTACTCGAAGGGCTCGCCCGTCCACGCCCGCTTGAGCGTCTCCACCCCCTCTTCCATGAGCGACGGGCGGTGCTTCATGATCACACCCAGTTGCTCGTACTCCTCGGGCCGATAGCCCAACCCCACCGTCACCCGCAGCCGGCCGCCGCTGATCAAGTCGAGAACGGCAAGGTCCTCGGCGGCCCGCAACGGGTTATAGAGCGGGAGGAGGATCAGGGACAAGCGGATGAGGAGGTGCTCGGTGCTGCCGGCTATGGCGGCACCGAGGATCATGGGGGAGGGGAGGTAGCCGTCAGTGGTCGCATGGTGCTCGGTCAGGGTCACGCTCGAGAACCCGCGGGCGTCGGCCCAGGCGCACTGCTCCACTGCCGCCCGGTAGAGCGCGTCCGCCGGCGCACCGAAGTCCGGGGCCCGCATGTCGTAGAGCAGGGTGAGGCGGTTCATGGTGGTTCCTTCCCGGTGCCGGAGTTGTACGTGTGAGATGGGGCCACCTATGGGTGGCTGGGAACGGCTCTGGTTCAGCCGATCATGACGCCGCCGGCATCGGCGGTGATCGACTGGCCGGTGATGGCGGCCGACGCCTCGCTGGCCAGGAACAGGGCCACCTCGGTGATCTCTTCGGGCGAGCTGATCTTGCGGAGGGGCACGTTGGCTACCCACTGCTGTCGCAGCTGTTCGGAGGAGATGCCCTGCTCGCCGGCGACGCGATCGAGATAGCGCTCGAGGAGCTCGGTGTCGATGCTCCCCGGGACCAAGCAGTTGACACGGATGCCGTGGGGCCCGGCCTCCAGTGCCGATACCTTGGTCAGGGTTCGGAGCGCGGCCTTGGCCACCGAGTAGTGGCTCTTTCGAGGCATGCCGTTCCATCCGGCGGTGGAGGAGAAGTTGACGATCGAGCCGGAGCCTTGCTCGAGCATGCTCTGAGCCAGGACGTGCTTGGTGCAGAGCATGGCCGCAGTCACATCGACGGCGATGGTCCTGTTCCAATTGTCGAGGGTCTGCTCCCAGATGAACAGGTCGGTTCCCGGCTGTGCTGCGTTGTTCAACAGCACATCGACCCGCCCGAAGCGGTCGACCGTCTCAGCCACCAGGTTTTCGATCTGGGCCTCGTCGGTCACGTCGGTTGGGACGACGAGGACCGGTCCGGCCACCTGCGATGCCGTCTCGACCAGCAGTTCGGCTCGACGGCCGGCCAGGACCACCGGGGCGCCCTCGTCCGAGAACCGGTTGGCCATGGCACGACCCAGGCCCTCCCCGGCGCCGGTGATGATCGTTACCTTGTCCTGCACTGTCCCCATCGCCAATCCTTTCGTCCGGTGCCTCGCCGGTGCTTGGCCGCGCCCCTATGGCTCCCTCGTCTCGGAGCTGGATGCGTTGAAGCCGCTCATGAGACGGTAGGGGTTTCAGGTGGGTCGGTGGGCGATGCCCTCCCGCAGGATCTCGCGCGCCTCGGGCGAACCGTCGATGGCCCGGTTCACCCTGCTGACGGCGCGCCAGCCTTCGGGTCGTCGCACGAATTCCCACCGGTTGGACGAGGCCCGCCAGACGCGGAATCCATCCCCGTCACTGAGATAGACCCGCGAGTACCCCGTGGCCACTGCGGTGTCGCCGTCCACCACGAGGTGGGGTAGGGCCATCACGTGGGCGCAGCCGTTGGCGATCAGCGACTGGTGCCCGTCGCCGGCCACCATCGCCCGAAGCTCCTCGCGTCCGTTCAGGGGATGGGGGATGGTGTCATACGTCCCGTCCTCGGTCCAGATGCCTGCGGCTACATCACCGCTGCCGCTGTCGACCGCCGGTCCGTAGCTGCTGATGAGCTGGTACAGCTCCACTTGGTCCTCGAGCAGCGCGACCCGCTCCTCGAGGCGGCGTACGGCTTCCTCCACGTCGCTCATGGCGCCTCCTTCGTCCAGTCGGTACTCCAGTATCTCGCGCCATATCGTCATACCAGGGTGTATTCAATTTGTGTTGACGATTGCGTGGTCTCCGTGTTACAACGTCTGAAGACCACCAACCGTTCGTTTGGGAGCGGGTTGCCCGTCGGTGGGGCGGGACATCGGACGAGTGCCGTGCAGGGCTCGATGGGGTCGTTGTAGGTGCAGAAGATTGCCATACCACATTGGGGGGACGATGCAACGACGACGGATTCTGGGCGTAGTGCTTTCGGGCGTCATCGCAGTGGCGGCGACCACGGTGGGCTCCACATCGGCCACCGCCGCAGGTTCCCCGGGGGTGACTTCGACAACAGTGAAGGTAGCCATCCTCACCAGCCTGACCGGTCCGATAGCCCCGCTCTATGCCAACACGGTGAAGGCATTCGAAGCGCCGATCGACGCACAGAATGCCCAGGGCGGCGTGAACGGCCGCAAAATCGTTGTTGTTCCCGAAGACGATGCCAGCTCAGTCCCCGGGGCGCTGGCGGCCGCCCAGGACGCGGTTGGGAACAAGAACGTGTTCGCCGTTGCCGCGGTGAGCACCGCGACCGAAGGGCCGACACGCTACCTGTACGAGCAAGGGGTTCCGGTGGTGGGCGCGTCCTACGAGGGCGGCTTCGGGACACTGCCCTACACGAACATGTTCGGCGCCGATACCGGGAGCATTGATCAGCATTACCCGGCGTTCACGCTGCCGGGGACGTTCTACAAGCAAAAGGGAGCGACCAATGTGGCCGTCCTGGGATTCACCGACCCTGGATCGACG
>DASXMT010000407.1:0-9867 GCA_036495505.1 Acidimicrobiales bacterium
AGAGAGGAAAGGAAAGAGAGAGTAGAGAAAAAAAGAAGGTAGAGAAAAAAAGAAGGTAGAGAGGAACAGGGAAAAGGAGAGGAAACTCGTGAGCGCAGATAACCAAACGACCCAACCGGAACGATCAACACAAATGACCAGTTGGGATCCCTTCGACGACCTTCAGGAGCTTCGCCAGCAGTTTTCCCAGGCCCTCCAGGGCTGGTCCCCATTGGGAGCCCAGGGGGGTGTGTTCACTCCCCTGGCCGACATCGAGGAGACGGACGATGCGTTCGTGGTCGAATTGGACGTGCCGGGCGTGGACAAGGGCGATGTCGATGTCGAGTTGTCGGGGCGCCGGCTGGTCGTGAGAGGCGAGCGCAAAGAGAAGGAGCGAAAGGGCGTCATGCGCCGCCGGACCCGAAGGGTCGGTGAGTTCCGTGCGGAGATCATCTTCCCCGTGGACGTGGACAACGAAGGGGTCGAAGCATCCCTGGACAACGGGACCCTGACCATCAGGGCGCCAAAGTCGGTCGGGCAGCGCCGGAGGCAGATCAGCGTCGACTGAACCGGCACGTCGTCACCCAGTGTCCTGAGGGTTTCACCACCGCCCCGGTGGCCCAAGGGATCAGACAAAGACCCACCGTATGGTGGGTCTTTGTCATGTCGACCCCTCCGGTGTGGCACGATCTGCGCAAACGAGGGGGTAAGTATGACCGACTGGCGCCCGGCTCCGCTTCGCAACCGGCTCACCGATCTCTTGGGTGTTGACTATCCCATCGTCCAAGCGCCGATGGGTTACATCGCCCGTGCCGCACTGGCATCGGCGGTGTCCAATGCCGGCGCCCTCGGGATCGTGGAGACGTCGTCAGGGCGCCTGGATGAGGTACGCGACGAGATGCTCGCCATGCGGAAGCTGACCGACAAACCCTGGGGAGTCAACATCGCCCAGATGTTCGTGAGCAACGAGGACATCGTGGCGTTCGTGGCCGGTCTCGGTGTCTCCTTCGTCACCACCTCGGCCGGCGATCCCTCGCGTTTCACCGGGGCGTTGCACGACGCGGGCATCACCGTGTTCCACGTGGTGCCCTCGCTTCGGGCGGCAGCCAAGGCGGTGAGGGCCGGGGTTGACGGCCTGGTCGTCGAGGGGGGTGAAGGAGGTGGGTTCAAGAACACCAAGCCAGTGGCCACCATCGTGCTGATTCCCCAGATTCGAAGGGAATTCGACCTGCCGATCATTGCTGCCGGTGGCATCTCCGACGGTCCGGCCATGGCCGCCGCGTTCGCCCTGGGGGCCGATGGGGTACAGATGGGCACCCGCATGGTCTCGGCGGCCGAGTCCCCGGTCCATGCCAACTACAAGCAGTTGGTGGTCGACGCGGACGCCACTGACACCGTCGTGCTCAGTGCCCACTCCAGTCCGGCCTACCGGGTCATGCGCACTCCGCTCACCGAGTCCCTGGAGCAGGAGCCGGCGGTGCGCATGCACGAGCGGGTGGGCATGGACGGTGTGCTCGAGCTGTACTTCCAGGGCAATCTGGAAGCCGGCTTCGCCTTCGGCGGTCAGGTGGCCGGTCTGGTCAAGTCGGTGGTACCGGTACAGGAGATCATCGAGAGCACCATGGCCGGTTTCTACGCCGCGGTGGACCGTCTCGGTGCAGTGGCCGGTGGATCCCGGATCCCTCAGCACCGATCTTGACGGTAAAGGGCGCTGTCGGTGGAGAACGCCCCGAAGACGGGCGCGATGATCTCGGTACGCAGTCACGCCCCGACGCGGGCAAACCGAAAGGGGAACAGTGGTCACGAACTTCCGGGTCGCCGTCCTGGATGACTATCAGCACATCGCCGAGGCCACCGGACCCTGGCACCTCCTCCCCGACGGTGTGGAGGTCGAGTACTTCCACGACCACCTGTCCGACGAACGGGCTGTCGCCCAACGGCTCTCGCCTTTCCAGGCCGTGGTGGCCATGCGGGAACGGACGCCGTTCCCGGCATCGCTTCTGAGCCAGCTCACCAACCTGCGCCTGTTGGTCACCACGGGGCCGTTCAATGCGGTGATCGATGTGGCCGACGCGACGAGCCGTGGCGTCGTCGTCTGCGGCACCGGCGGCCAACGGGTGCCCGACTCCGACCCGACGGCGGAGCTCACCTGGGGCCTCATCCTGGCCGTGGCCCGCCACATCCCGCAGGAGGACCGAGGGGTACGACACGGCCACTGGCAGCAGACGGTGGGCACCTACCTTTACGGCAAGACACTCGCGCTGTTGGGCCTCGGTCACATGGGCTCGGCCGTCGCCAGGGTGGGACAGGCCTTCGGCATGCATACGATCGCCTGGAGCCCGAACTTGACCGAGGAACGAGCCCAGCAGGGGGGCGCTGCGCTGGTGTCCAAAGGGGACCTGTTCCGGTCGGCCGACGTCCTGTCCGTTCATCTCGTCTTGAGCAATCGCACCCGGGGCATTGTGGGGGAGCACGAGCTCTCGCTCATGAAGCCCACCGCCTTCCTCATCAACACCTCGCGGGGACCTCTCGTCTCCGAAGCGGGTCTGGTCGCCGCGCTCCAGGCCGGTCTGATCGCCGGGGCGGCCCTTGACGTCTTCGATCCCGAGCCCCTCCCGCCGAGCCATCCGCTGTGCTCGATGGACAACGTGGTGCTCACCCCGCACCTCGGGTATGTCACCGAAGGGACCTACGCATCCTTTTTCACCCAGATCGTCGAGGACATCAACGCCTACCTGGAGGGAAGGCCGATCCGGGTCATCGCCGGTTAGGCCCCGGCCCTCCTACCCCATGAACGGCGCCCGGCAGTCGGGCGACCACAGCCCATCCCAGGCGGCGGCGATGTCGGCCAGTGGATCGGGGGCCAGCGCGCAGGGCGTGTCCAGCAGCATGGTCTGGCGATCGGGGACCGTGTAAGGGGCCCACCCATCGACTTCGGCGATCTCCGGCGCCCCGTCACGGCTGAAGCTGCTCCACGCGTGCACGTGCTGGCGGGCGAGCTCGGAAGCATCTGGTCCGGCGCGCAGGTAGTCACGCCAGCCACTCCGGTCCAGTGTGTCGAAGGTGAAGGGCAGGTCGATGGCATGGAATGCCCTGGGGTCCCATTGGCCCGGGGCCGGCGGACCGCTCCAGCCGAACTGGGCCACATAGGTGCGCCCGCCGTTCGACGCGTGACTGTCCGCCACTCGGCGGGCCGGAAGCCGCATCACCCCGTCGGTCTGGACGGCCGCCCACAGGTCCGATCCGTTGGTACGGCCCTGGGAGCCGAGCAGGTCGCGGTAGAAGTCAACCAGCTGTCGGGCCCGCTCCGGGCCGGGGTCCGAGCCCAGCCGTCGGGCCAGGTATCGCTGAGCCCACGCGACCAAGACATCGGGCTCCGCGGCATCGGCTGCCGGGTTGGGGTAGAGGCGCATCTCGTCGGTCGTCCAGCTCACGAGCAGGTCCACTTCCGCGCCGGAGCCGTCGGCCATGGCGGTTGAGGGGCTGGCCGGAACGAGGTCGCCGTCGACGAAGGGGTGAAAGGGCATCGATGTCAGCACCGGCAGCATCTCCAGCACCACCGCCTCCTGGGCGGCGACCAAGTCCACTCCGCTGACCTCCCACAGTCGGGTCAACTCCGAGCGGGGAATGGACAGCCGGCGGAGCATGGCGTCGGCCACCCGTTCGACGTCCTCGGGGTAGAGGGTGTGGTCGATCCCCGGACTCTGCAGGATGCACCGCCGGGCCGAGCCGCCCAGGGCCGGGGAGGTGAGCAGGTGGGCGAGTGAACCGGCACCGGCCGACTCACCGAACACGGTGACGTTTGCCGGGTCTCCGCCGAACGAGGCGATGTTGTCCTTGACCCAGTCCAGGGCGGCCAACTGGTCCCGGAGACCGCAGTTGGTGTCCCCCGGCCAGGCGGAGCCGTCGCCGGACTCGGATCCGCCCAACTCGCCGAACCAACCGAACCCGAGGACCCCGAGCCGGTAATTGACGCTGACGACCACCACCCCTTCGTCGGCGGCCATACCCGACCCGTCGTAGGTTTCGATGCTGGTCCCGCCGGTGAGGTAGGCACCTCCTGCGACCCAGACCAGGACGGGCAGGTCACCGGGTTCCTCGGGCGCCCAGACGTCGAGGGTCAGGCAGCGCTCACTCTTGGCTGCGACGTGGTTCCCGGGGATCGTCCCGCTGAACGGACTGGTTCGGGACTGCAGGGCGGAGGGGCCGAACGTGCTGGCGTCGCGGATCCCTCCCCAGGGCGCGGGAGGCTGCGGTGCCCGGAAACGCATGGGGCCTACCGGGTCGGCCCCGTAGGGGATGCCGTGGAAGGCCCGCACCGCCCCCTGGGATCGGCCCGCCCGATAGGACAGGCCTCGGAGGCGGCCGCTTGTGACCTCCACCGTGGGTTTCAAGGACCCTGGTCCCGTCATCCGACCCTCACTGCTCGAGGTACCGGCGCGCCAGTGGTGAAGGCGCGCAGGCCAACCACCCGTCGACGATCGCCTCGTTGAGTGCCTTCTCGGCGATCCCCTTCAGCTGGACGAGGACGGCTGAGTACCCGTCGAAATGTGGAATGGTGAAGAACGCCCCGGGATTGGAGGCGAGCATGGCCTCCTTCTCGGTGAGATCCGCCACCCGAACGGCCAGGATGGGCCCAACAGGAGGGGTGGCATCGCCGAAGCGCTTGATGTCCGCCTTGGTGAACGGCCGTTCCCAGGCGAACCCCTTGCCGGCTACGTACCACGTGCGGGCACCGCGGCGCTCACCTTCGGTGGCCTCGGGCAGCTCCAAAGCTATGTGTGCCGCATCGTCGACAGTTGCCATCATCAGCACCGTATCGCCGTCGGCGGTGCTCGTCTCGCCGAGTGGACCGGCTCGATGGGATCAGGCCCGATGTGATCAGGCCCGGGTCGGGCCCGATGTGATCAGGCCCGGGTCGGGTCGAACTCCAGCACCTGGGTGAGTCGGATGTTGTTGCCCGACGGATCCCGGAACGACGTGTCGATGCCGTAGGCCTGGGCCGTCGGCGGGTCATTGAAGGCAACGCCACGTGCCGACAGTTCGTCGTAGGTGGCCTGGCAGTCGTCGGTCTCGAGAAACAGGGTGCCGCCCGCGCCTTTGGCCACCAGCTCGGCCAATGCGGCGCTGGCGACGGCGTCGAGCATGGGGGGCCCGGGGACGGGCATGAGCACCAGTCCGACGTCGTCCCGGCCGGCAGGCCCGATACAGAGCCAGCGAAAGCTCCATGCTTCCATGGTCACATCGGACCGCACCTCCCATCCCAGCACCTTCGTATAGAAGGCAAGCGCTTCGTCCTGGTCGTGCACCCAGAACTGGGCGTTGGCGATCTTGATCATCGGGACCTCCTGATCCATTGGGTACGAGGTCGAGGCTAAGACGCCGCCAACTCTCTGTCTTCTCGAAACGTGCGGTTCTGTGGGCGGCTATAGGCCTGAGCGACGCAGCGGGGTATTCGCACCTGCGACTGGGCCGGAGGCCAAGTGTCTCTGTACGCCTGTGGCGTCTGGCCGAACATCCGGCGGAAGCTGGTGGTGAACGACCCCACGCTCTGGGACCCGACGGCAAAGCAGATACGGGCGATCGACCAGTCCGTGCTCCGGAGTAGGTTCGCGGCCCGCTCGAGCCGCCGAGTCAACAGGTATTGGTGGGGCGACTCGCCGAACGTCCGCTTGAACTGACGACTGAAGTAGGCCGGCGACACGCCGGCGGCGGCGGCCAGATCCGCCACCGACAACGCCTCGAAGTACCGGGCGTCGGCCAGATCCTTGGCCCGGAGAAGGTGGCGGGCCAGCGGGGCGTGTGCCATGGCCACAGTATGCCGCTGCCCGGCGGCACCGACGCCGCAATTGACCCGGCGGCACCGACGCCCCAATTGAGTAGTCATTACTCATGTCCCGAACGTGCCGGTGCCGAACACTTACGCCATGGGACTACTGAGAAAACTCACGGGCGGCACTGACAAGAAGCTCCTGAACACGGGGCAGTTGGGTCAGGGCCTGATCACCGACGTGCAACTGACCGGCACCACGGTCCAATCGGGCAACGGCCTGGTCCAGCGGGCATGCGTCTTCACCGTTCAGGTCAGCCTGGACGGCAAGGAGCCCTATATGGCCACGTGCAAACAGCGGGTGGTCGAAGTGCAGATCCCCCAGTTTCAGGCGGGCTCGACCACCGTGGCGGTTCGGGTCAACCCGGAGGACCCCACCGACATCGCCCTCGACCTGGCCACCGCCCCACCCGAGGTGACGCTACCTGCTGGTTCGGGCGACCACTCCGCTGCCCACCTCCTGGCCACGGGCGAGCCGGCCGAGGCGGTCATCGTCGAGTCGCTGGCGTTGAAGAAGCGCAACCCCGCCGGGGTGGAGATCTACGCCTATACGCTCACCGTGATGCCCCCTGGCAAGGACCCGTACCAGATCCAGGTGGGGAATCCCACCCCTCCGTCGGCGCTGCCCTTCCTGTTCCCAGGGTCGCACGTTCCGGTCAAGATAGGGAGCATCCCCAATGCCGTGGTCATCGACTGGGACGCGGCGGTAGCCCAGCGCACGTCGTAGCTCGGTCCAATCCCCGCACCCGCCCGTAGGGCTCCTTTCGCCAATGTCGTCAGGAGGGAGGTGGGGACTCGGTGGTGGGTAACAGATGGGCGGCGAGCTCGCTCCGCCGCTTGATCCCAAGTTTCACGTACACCTGTTGCAGATGGTTGTCGACGGTTCGCGGGGAGACGAAGAGGTTCTCGCCGATCTGGCGGCTCGTCATCCCGCGGGCGGCCAGGGTGGCCACTTCGCGCTCTCGGTCGGTGAGGGGTGTCGATCCTCGCTGCGGCCTGACTCCGGGGGTTACTGCGCCTTGGCACGACTCGAGCAGGCGCTCGGCCCGGGCCTCTGCCTCGGCGGCAGCCCTCCGTAGACCATCTCGGGAGGCCAATGTGGCAACGAGCGTTGCTCCTTCTGCGGCGAAGAGGTTGGCGCCGACGGATTCGAATTTGTCAGCCGCCGAGGTAGCCAGGGTCATGTCGGCGAGGCGTGCGGCACGGGCGAACAGCATCCTGGCCTCCATGAAGGCCCCGTCGACCCGATCGCCCATGCCTTCGAGTTGCTCGGCGGCCGGATCGATGGCGCCCATCCGCACCAGGTCGTGGAGCGCTTGCGCCGAGGCGGCAAATTGCCCCCAACTGTCAGCCAGAGCAACGGCTTCCCACAGCAGGTCGCGCGCCTTGGTGAGCTCGCCCCTGATCATTGCCGTCCAGGCCCGGCTGCGGATGACGTTGACCTCTTGGAGGTGTACGGCGACGGGGTCCATCTCGTCGAGCTCGGCAAGGGCGGCGGAGCCGATGTCGCTGTCGCCAGCCAACGCTCCGGCAAGGGCAACGCCAGCCAGGCCCCATCGCCGGCCCGGATGGCCGAGGGTGCCGAACAGGGTGGCCGCCTCTCGGAACATCGTGCCTGAGGAGATCGGGCGCCCCTGGTCCAGGTAGATCAGGCCCAAAATGCAGGCGAACCACGCCTGGCCGTCGGCGTTGTTCTTCTCCACCGACACCCGGTAGCCGGCGTCGCTGATACGTTCGGCCTCGGCCAGGTTCCCGGCGTGCGTGTGAGCCACCGCCTGGGCCACCAGATAGACCCCCACGGCGGAGAGTTGTTCCTCGTCGTCGAGATCGAGGCGCGTCGAGAGGGCGGCGTCCACGTGCTCGATGGCCTCCTTCGTGCGACCGGCCATGGCCAACCCCACGCCGATATCCAGCGAGGCCTGGGCGAAGGCAGCGTCACCGGGCACGAGCAGCAGCGTCTCGTCCAAGGCGATGGATTCGGCCACATGGCCGCCCATCAGCAGGTGATTTCCGCGCAGCGCTTGCAGTTCTCGGAGACAGGCCTCTTCGGCAACGGTTGCAATGGCCCTTCCGATGACCTCGTCGGCCGCGTCTGCCTCCCCCAGCGTACGGAAGAGGGCAGCAGCCCTCCTGACGGTCAGCTTCGTCAGCTGCCTGTCGTTGGTGGCCATGGGCGTGGCCGTGGCCAGCACCTCGTCGGCTTCCCGGGACTGTCCGAGAAAGTCCAGTGCCTCGCCGAGGATGATGGCGGCGTCGACCGAGGGTGATTGGTCCCACACGGAACGGCTCAGGCGACAGGCCAGGGTGTATTCCTCCATCTTGAGTGCGGTCCGGGCCGCGGCCTGGGTGATCTCGATCCGGCCGCCTCCGCCGCCGTCGAGGCGCCAGAGCGCCACCCTCAGGGCATCGCGACCCTGGACCACGCCCTCGTCGGCCGCGTCGGCCAGGGACCGGGAGAGAAGAACGCGCCGGAGCGGGGGAAGGTGGGCCCGGACCACGTCGCCGTAGAAGGGGTGGTTCAGACGCAATTCCGGCCCGGCGTCGCTCTCGAGCACATCGAGTAGTCCGCGCCGCTCGAGTCGTTCGAGAGCCTCGAGGGGCACGAGGCGTTCCAACAGCGTCAGATGGATTGGGTCGCCCAGGGCGACCAGCTCCAGTGCCTTGCGCTCTGGCTCACTCAAACCAATCAGGCGCTCCTCGATGAGGTCCCGCAGGCGGGGCGAATGCGACAGCGAGCCGGTGAGGTGCCAGAGCCCCAGTTCCGAGGTGAGCAATCCGGATTCCAGTGCACCCTGGATCAGCTCGCGCAAGAAGAGGACGTTGCCTCGACTCGACTCGACGATGGCCTGGAGGGAAGCGCCGTCGATCGGCCCTCCCACCGCCATTTCGGCCAGGGTACGCAGGTCGCGATCAGGCAGTGGCCCTACCTCGATCCGCAAGAACCCTTGATCCCGCCACTTCCGCACGATGGTGGCGGGATCGCCTTCTCCCATCCTGGCCGTGAAGACGATGAAGGCCCCTCCGTGGTCGACGATGCGCTCGAGTAGGGATTTGGACGCTTCGTCCAACTGGTGCGCGTCGTCAATAACGAGCACCAGCCTCTGCTCGCCCCGCCTGGCGTCGATCGCCTTCGTGGCCGCCACGAACAGTTCGGTATCGCGTTCGGCGGCCAGGTCCAAGCCCTCCAGAAAGTCGCCCAGGGCTGCGAATGGCACATCGGTGGCGCTCGTGGTGGCCCTGATGGAGGCAACCGACATGCCTCGCTCGCCCGCCAGGGCCAGGGCTTGGGTCGCCAACCGGGTCTTGCCGAACCCGGCTGCTCCTAGTAAAGCCACTCCCGCGCACTTCGGGTTGCCAAATGCTTCGACAACGGCACGGATCTCAGCGTCGCGTCCGACAATCGGCCACACCGATCCGATGCTGAGCTCGTTCCCCATCCCCCCATAGTGGCAAAGGGACCCATGGCTCTGCGCTCATGGGGACCCGAATCAGCCTGAGGCGGACCCGAATGAGTAGGCATTACTCATATCGGAGCCACACCGACGCCGGATACTGGTACCTGAGGCGCTAGGGGAGGTCGGCAGGGCATGGGTCACGATGGACAGCACAGGCAGCAGGCATGATGGCAGGAGGCGATCGGGTCAAGGCCACCATGAAGGTGGTAGCAGTGGGCCGGTGTCAGAGCAGCATCGACCTCGATCCGGTTTACGCCGTCGACCTGCTCGTTTCCAGCCCTGGTCGGCCACCTGAGGCCGTAGCCACCTCGTTGCGTGTTCCCCTCGGGGCGGCCGACCGCTTCGCCCCCGGAACAGAGGTGCCGGTGGAACTGTCGAACTCGGATTCGTCGGTCTTCGAGATCGACTGGGCCGCATTGGCGTAGTGGCGGAGTGGCGGACTGGCGAACTGTTGCGCCAGGGCTGCGGGCCCGCGGGGCGTGCCCGCCGGGTTGGTCAATGAGTAGTCGTTACTCAGGCGTACGTCGTCCCCGCCGGGCACAGTGTGACTTGCCCCGACGATGAGCGGGGAGCGAACAGAGGGTGTGAGCATGGAGTTTCTCA
>DASXMT010000408.1:0-3710 GCA_036495505.1 Acidimicrobiales bacterium
CGAAGTAGTCGAACTGGCGGACGTGGTCGGCTTTGTGAGCCTCGGTCGCCTTGGCTGGCTTGGTCCACGGGCCGATGTGACCGAGGACCAACTTGCGCTTGCCTACCTGGGTGGCGAGCTGACGACCGGAACCGCATGAACGGCACGGTCAGGAACCCGATCGAGTTTGCCGGATGACGAAAGGTGCAGGTGAGTAGATGACCATACGCGTCGTGCTGTGGACAACGGGCCACATCGCTCGTTTCGCTGGGCGGGCGATCCTCGATGATCCGGACCTGGAGCTGGTGGGCTGTTTCGCCCACAGCGCAGAGAAGGAAGGAAAAGACGTTGGCGAGCTGATCGGCCGGGACCCTATCGGGGTCGTGGCCACAACCAATATCGACGAGATCATCGCTCTGGCCCCCGATGTGGTCGCCTACTACTCGATCATGCGTCAAGACGATGTGCCTTGGCACATCGAGCAGATCGGACGCTTGCTGCAGTCTGGAATCAACGTGGTGACGAGCTCCAACTTCGTCACCGGACAGTGGTGGAAGGCTGAGGCAATGTTCGACGAGGCGGGTCGCAAGGGTTCGGCGTCAATTTATGGCAGTGGGGTCAATCCGGGGTTCATCAATGCCTTTGCCCTCACTGCCGCCAGTGTGTGCAGCGACGTCAGTCACATCTCCATATGGGAGGAGGCCGAGTGTTCCGGATACAACTCGAAGGAGCTCTGGGAAACGGTCGCCTTCGGCATGCCCGACGGCCACGAGGACAATGCTGGCAAATTCTGGCAGGGCACCGCCGTCTTCGAGGACACCGTGGCCATGATGGCCGATGCCCTCGAGTTGCCCTTGGACGAGATCTGCTACCTCCCCGAAGTGGCCACGGCAACCAAGGATCTGGAGCTGGGGTTCATGGACATTCCCAAGGGTCATGTGGCCGGGCTCAAGAATCGTTGGGTGGGGATGGCCGGCGGACGCGAGGTCATCGAACTCGGGACGATCTGGAAGATGACCGACGATGTCGAGCCCAATTGGGAGATCCGCCATGGCTGGCACATCGTGGTCGACGGCCTGCCGACCATCAAGGCCCATGTGGCCGGGTGGCCGCCCGAAGGTGAGACGAATTCGGAGGTCCTGATGAGCCTGGCCATGATCATGACCGCGCTCCCGACCGTCAATGCCATTCCTCATGTGGTGCGGGCTCGTCCCGGCGTCGTCACCTACAAGGATCTGCCTCTGGTCACTTCGGCGCGGCGGGTGCGCACCGGCGATCCCAAAGGGGCCTGATGGCCAGGACGATCGTGGTCAGCGGATCCGCATCGGGACTGGGCGCAGCAACCCGGGTGAAGATCGAGAAGCAGGGCGATCGGGTGATCGGCGTCGACCTCCGGGATGCGGAGGTCTTGGCCGATCTCTCGACCGTTCAGGGCCGCCAACAGGCGGTGGCCGATGCCACAACAGCGTGCGGGGGTCGCCTCGACGGGCTCGTCGGGTACGCGGGTGTGGGACCGACCATGAAACCCGCTTCGCTTCTGGCCACTGTCAACTTCTTCGGCCAGATGGCCCTGCTCGACGGGCTGCGTCCTGCACTGGCGCGGGGCGACCATCCCGCCGCAGTGGCGGTGGGATCAGTGGCGGCAACCGTGGCACCCTACGACGAGGGCTGCGTCGAAGCGATGTTGGCCGGAGACGAGGACAGGGCCTCCGAACTGGTCGAGGCGGCCCCCGATGTCGGATACGCCACTTCCAAGATGGCCGTGGCTCGTGCCGCCCGGCGGCGGGCCACCATGTGGATCGCTGAGGGGGTGCGGCTCAACATTCTCGCCCCCGGCAATTCGTTGACCCCCCTGACCCAGGCTGCCCTCGACGATCCAGAGCTGGGGCCGGTCATGCGGGGGGTGCCCGTTCCCTTTGGCCGGTGGGCTGAGAACGACGAGATCGCCGATGTGGCCCTTTGGTTGCTCGGTCCCGGCTCGCGCTATCTGGTCGGGAGCTTCGTCACTGTCGACGGCGGCACGGACGCTGTCGTCCGACACGACTCGTTCTGATCGACGGCGAGCTCACAGTTGGTTCCGCCGCCGGGCCGCCTTCTGTGCGGCCGGATTGTGTGCATGAGTGATGGACAACGAGAGATGAGTGGAGACTGAGATGGAGTTCCTGGTTCGCTTCGAGATCAAGGTGCCACCCGAGTTGGGCGCGACCGAGTTGGGCGCCCTCATGGAAGAGGAGGGACGGCGTGGCCAGGAGTTATGGTCGTCGGGACGCCTTCTCCGGCTCTGGCGCATTCCAGGGCGGCGAGCGTCGATCGGTCTGTACCAGTTCGCCGACGCCACCGAGTTGCATGCCGAGTTCTCTACCATGCCGCTCTTCCCGTACATGTCGGTGGAATCGGTTGAGCCGCTGGCACTGCATCCAGCTGAGGTTGGCCGTCCGTGAGAGCTGCCCATTACTACGGTCCGGGCGACGTGCGCATCGAGAACGTGGCCGAGCCCTCGCCCAACCAGGGCGAGGTCCAGGTTCGGGTGGTGGCCAACGGGCTGTGCGGGACCGATCTACACCAGTACTACTCCGGTCCGATGAGCGACGCCCCGTTGCCGATCATCGTGGGTCACGAATTCGGCGGCGAGATCGTGGCGGTAGGACCGGGCGTGAACCGCTCCCGTATCGGCGAGCTGGTGGCGGTCGAGCCGATCTGGCGGTGCGATGCCTGCGTGCCCTGCCGCAGCGGTGACTACAACCTGTGCCAGACCGGGGAGTGGCACGGCCTTACCGGGAAAGGGGGCGGCTTGGCCGAGCTCACCACGGTGCGCAGCACCATGGCCCATACCGTGCCAGACGGGATCTCGGCCATGGACGCGGCCCTGGTTGAGCCGCTGTCGGTTGCCTACCACGCCGTCGAGCGGGGCCACGCCCAAGCGGGCGACCGGGCGGTGGTGCTCGGTGCCGGGCCCATCGGGATCGGTGCCTACCTGGGCCTCCGGGCCGACGGCGTCGAGGACGTCGTCGTGGTGGAACCGGCGCCCGAACGGCGGTCGGCGGCCGCCGCTGTCGGGGCACCCGAAGTGGTCGATCCCGGGGACGGGGGCGCGGTGGAAGCGGTCATGGGCCTGACGGGAGGGTTAGGGGCGTCGCTGGTGATCGATGCCGCCGGCACCCAAGCCAGCTTCACCGATGCCCTGGCCATGGTTTCGCCGGCCGGACGGGTGGTGCTGGTGGCCGCCTTCGCCGAGCCGGTCGAGTTCAACCCGATGCTCGTCCTCCAGCGCGAGGTTCGGATCGACATGTCCTTCGCCTACCGGGGAACGTTCGAACGAGTGCTCACCCACATGGCGGCTGGCCGATTCCCGACAGCGCCCTGGGTGAGCCATGTCCCCTTCGACTCGCTCATCGATGCATACGGGACCCTCCACCGGCGAGAAGCGGTGAAGGTGTTGGTAGACATCTGAGTCATTTGTGGCTGGTGCCGACTGCTCGATGGCATCGGTCGGAAGTGTGCGTACATCCAGAAATCGTGAGGGGCGCCGTTGGCGCCCGATGGGAGTCATTGCATGACCAACAGGCTGGCAGGAAAGACGGCATTGATCACCGGCACCGCCGGTGGGCAGGGGCGGTGTGCCGCCCTCATGTTCGCCGCCGAGGGGGCGACCATCATCGGATGTGACCTGAAGGAGGCAGAGGACGCAGAGACCGTGGCCATGGTCCGCCAGGGCGGCGGGTCGATGACCT
>DASXMT010000409.1:0-2333 GCA_036495505.1 Acidimicrobiales bacterium
AGCATGACCGGCAGCGTGAGGGTGAAGTCTCCGGTCATCTCCACGACGCTGGCCAGCGAGGTTAGCGGGGCACGGGCGGCGGAGGCGAACACCGCGCCCATCCCGACGATCGCGTACAGGGCGGGGTGGCCTGCGGCCGGGCCGAGCAGATGGACCGCGATCTCGCCGAAGGCCATGCCGGAAGTAGCGCCGATGAAAAGCGACGGGGCGAAGACACCACCGGAGCCGCCGATACCGATGGTCAGGCTGGTCGCGATCATCTTGCCGGCCACCAGCAGGATCAGGAACCACAGCGTGTAGTTCCCGGCGAAGGCCTGGTACATCACCGGGTATCCGACGCCGTAGAGCTGCGGAATCGCCAGCAGCAGCAGGCCCAGCAGCACCCCGCCCACGGCGGGACGCGCCCACTCCGGCCGGTTGCCCCACACCTGGTCGCAGAGGTCCTCGATCTTGTAGAGGACGTTCTTGAACCCGAGCCCGATCACCGCCGCGCACACCGCCAGCAGCGCGACCAGCAGATAGTCGTACATGTGGTGGAGGGCGAGGCCGGTCGGCAGCTGGGTGAAGAACGGCGCGGAGCCCAGGAACGACTGGCTGACCACGTCCGCGATCACCGCCGAGAGCATCACGGTGAAGATCGCCTCGACGGACGTTTCCCGCAGGATCAACTCGACCCCGAAGAAGACACCGGTGATGGGGGCGTTGAACGTCGCGGAGATCCCCCCCGCCGCACCGCAGGCCACCAGGATCCGCAGCCGCTGCTCGGGCATCCGCACCCACTGGCCGAGGCTGGAGGCCAGCGCCGAACCGATCTGCACGATCGGGCCCTCCCGGCCCACCGAGCCACCGACGCCGATGCACAGCGCCGAGGCCAACGCCTTGACGACGCTCACCTGGGGCCGGATCCGGCCGCCGTTCTCGGCGACGGCGATCATCACCTCCGGCACCCCATGGCCACGGGCCTCCCGCGCGAACCGGTAGATCAACGGCCCGTAGAGCAGCCCCCCGATCACCGGGATCACCACGAAGAAGCCGAGCCCCAGCCAGGGCAGATGCGCACTGCCCAGGTACCCGTCCTGGCCGAACGCGGTCTTTCCGGTGGCCAGCCAGGTGAAACCGTAGATCAGATACCGGAACGCCACCGCACCGAAACCCGCGCCAAGCCCGACCAGCACCGCGACGAGGAACAACCCGAACCGGTTGCCACGCCACCACCCGACCACGCGGCCCAGCAAGCCGACCATCCCGCGTCGCCCACGCGCGGCGTCCCCCGTGCCCTGCGCACGAGTCGCCGCCGCGCCCGCCGCCACCACGCGTGCCACCTCCCAGTACCCCTGTCTTCTCGGTTTTCGCACGCCGGCGAGCGACCCGCGTCCTCTGGTCCTGCTGAAGCCTCCAACGACCCACACCCAGGGAAACCATTGCACTATAAAACTGTTGTGCATTGCAAGTATGTGATCCGCGCCGCACTGGGTTGACCGCCCGGTGGGCGAACGTCCACCAGGTGTGTGACCTCACCAGGGCACGTGTCCGGTGATCTCAAGCCCTGTCGGTCCTGCCCGGTGAGTGCTGGTGGACTGGCCCAGTCCGTGCCGCGGGCATGGGCCGCGACTGGTCACCGGCATGCTTGCACCACGCAACACGTGGCGTTATGCACAAAATCGGGGGGGTGGGGTACAACGAAAGCCATGCCCCCTGCCCAGCGGTCGACGGGGTCGGCGTCTGACGACATCGACGCCGTGACCGACGCCGTGCTGACCGTCTCCCGCCTGCTGGTCGCCGTGTCCGCGCACTCGATCGCGGCAGCGGACGAGGCCATCACAGTCGCACAGTTCCGGCTGCTCGTGGTGCTCAGCACCCACGGCCCGCTCAACCTCACCGCCCTCGCCGAACATCTG
This sequence comes from Acidimicrobiales bacterium, assembly GCA_036495505.1. Lineage (GTDB taxonomy): Bacteria > Actinomycetota > Acidimicrobiia > Acidimicrobiales > RAAP-2 > DASXMT01. Next base: position 1,899 of record DASXMT010000409.1, read on the forward strand.
GTGATCAATCCCTCCGGGGCCACGCGCATGGTCGACCGGCTGGTGGGGTCCGGCCTGGTCAGCAGACAGTCCCACCCCACCTCGCGCCGGGAACTCGTGGTCGCCCTCACCAACTCCGGCGCTCGCGTGGTCCGCGACGTGAGCACGTCACGACGTGCCGAGATCAGCCGTATCGTCAGCCGCATGACCCCCACCACCCGCCGATGGTTGGTGCACGCCCTCCTCGCCTTCGCCCACGCCGGTCACGAACCCTCGCCCACCGGGCATACCGACCTCTCCTGGGCGTGACCACCGATCGCAGGCAGAAGACCAGAGGCCACGCTCCCTATCAGCAAGCAGCGCATACTCACGCAGAACATCAGGACCACACAGCCCACGTTCCATGCACCCGGCACCAGCCACAGCAGCGGGAATGGTCACCGGACGCGGGCCTCC
>DASXMT010000410.1:0-2837 GCA_036495505.1 Acidimicrobiales bacterium
CGTCAAGCCGGCGAACCTGCTCGTCCGACCGGACGGAAGCATCAAGATCACCGACTTCGGCATCGCCCGGGCCGCCGATGCCATGGCCCTCACCCAGACGGGGATGCTCCTCGGGACCGTGGCGTACATGTCGCCCGAGCAGCTCAGCGGCCTGACAGCGACGCCGGCGTCCGACCTGTACAGCCTCGGCGTGGTGGCCTATCTGTGTCTCTCCGGCCGGACGCCTTTCGCCGGTGTCGAGAAGATGGCGGTGGCCGTGGCCCAGGTCCGAGACGACGTGCCTCCCCTCCCCGACGAGATCCCCCCGACCGTGCGGGATGTCGTGTACCAGCTCTTGGACAAGGATCCAGCTCGCCGGCCGGGGTCAGCCGGCCAGCTGGCCGCCACCGCCGCAGGCATCCGGGGTCGGCTGGTCGGCGAGCCGGCCACGGTCCCAGTGGTTCCACCGAGCCCTCTCGCCCCCACCACCACCGATCAACTCGGGCGGCTCCCGACCGTGCAAGCCGTGGGGGCGACAAAGGCCGCCACCGCGGTGCCCAGCCGCCGGCACCGCCGGCGGGGAGCGATCGCCGCGCTGGCCGGGATAGCCCTTCTGGGCGTTGCCCTCGGATTGTGGGCCTCCAGCGGGACATCGATGATCACCGTCCCGGAGGTGCAGCACCAGCCGGTGTCCACCGCGGTGTCGGTCATCACCAAGGCCGGCCTGCGAGCCTTCACCCACGCGGTCGACGGGAACGAACCGTCCGGGCAGGTAATCACCCAGATTCCAGGGCCGAAGGCTCGGGTGAGCTCCGGGTCGACGGTGACCCTGGCTGTCTCGAGCGGCTACCTCGACCTTTCCCCGACCGGACTGATCGGCCAGCAGTACCCGCAGGTGGTCACTTCCATCAACGGTCTCCGCCTCCGTCCGTCACGGCGGGAGACGGCGTCGAGCTCACCGGCCGGTACCGTCCTCGCCGTCACACCCACCGGGCGGGTCAAGGTGGGCGCCACCATCACTGTCTGGGTGGCGGTCGCCCCGCCAACAACCACAACGGTGCCTACGACGAAGCCACCCACCACAACGGTGCCTACGACGAAGCCAACCGCTCCGACAGTGCCTACGACGAAGCCCACCGCACCGACGGTGCCCCCCACGGCGCCAACAGCTCCGACCCTCCCAACCACGGAGCCAAGCGCTCCGACCACGAAGGGCAACCAGGGTCAGGGTGGGAACCGTGGTGATTCTGGGCCGCACCACGGCGGCGACTGAACTCCGGGGGCCGCGCTTCAACGGACGGCTACCGGGCAACGCGCCGGATCACGTCCATCTGGGGAAAGGGCAATCTTTTCGCCGGCATCATCCCGTAGTACAGGCATGAACCGATCATCCGGAGGAGTCGCCGCCGGGCGTGATTTCGGAGGCATCCTTACCGGCCAGGGCACCGATCCCGGCACCGGATCGCTGCTCGTCCCCGTCACCCTGGCCCAGTGGCCGGGCCGGGGGGAACCAGAGCGAACCCATGCCCGTGCATGAGGCGACCGAGCGCCGCGTTGCCGGACACCCCCGTGGTGGCCAAAATGGCTCCGTGCTGACACCGAGGACCGGCGGGACCCATGCGCACCCGTCGGACGAGGCGCTGATCGCCGGCATGGCTGTGGGCGACGAACAGGCCGCGGCGACGTTCGTCCGTCGCTACCAAAGGCGGGTGTTCGGCTTGGCCGTCGGGATGTTGGGTGATCCGGGGGTCGCTGAAGACGTGGCTCAGGAAGCCTTGCTCCGCGCCTGGCGCCATGCTCCGGTGTTCGACGCTCGTCGGGGATCGGTGACCAGCTGGATACTCACCATCACTCGAAACCTGGCCATCGACGCCATCCGCCGGCGTCGGGCCGTGCCTACCGATCCGGAGGTGTTGGTCTCGCTCGGCCTGGCCGAGAGCAATGACTCGGCCGAGGACGTGTCCACCGCCGGGCATCTCGGACCCGAGCTGCGGACCGCCCTGGCTGCGTTGCCGGTGGAACAACGTCGGGCCACCGTGCTCGCCGCGCTCTACGGACGCACGGCCGAGGAGATCAGTACCTCGGAGTCCATTCCGCTGGGCACGGCCAAGACCCGGATCCGCGCCGGCCTCTCAAAACTGCGGGCCGCGTTGCGCGACGCAGAGGAGCTGTCGTGACCGAGCAAGGGCAACCCATCCCCCACCAGCAGTACGTGGCTGAGCTGTCGGACCTGGCCGTCGGCGTGCTCGACGGGCGGGAACGGGCCGTCGTCCTCGAGCACGTGGCCGACTGTGCCAGCTGCACGGCTGAGCTGGAGCAGCTGACAGCGGTGGTCGACAGCCTGGTTCACGTGGCCCCCGAGGCGGAACCGCCCATCGGGTTCGAAACCCGGGTGCTCAACCGACTCCAGGTACCCCCCTCCATCCCCACCATCCACCGTGGTTGGGGCCGCTCGCTCCTTGTCTCGGCCGCCGCGGCCGTGATTGTCCTGGCGTTCGGCATCGGCTGGGTCGTGCACTCGACCACCGGGTCCCGGGTGGTGAACGCCATAGGGTCGCCCAAGGGCTACGTGGCCGAGGCAAACCTCGTGACCCCAGGCGGGCAGTCGAACGGGAACGTGTCTGTCTATCCCGGCTGGGGCGGCTCTCCGTCGTGGCTGTTCATGACGGTCAGCTCCCCGTCCTGGACCGGTAGCGTACGATGCGCGATCACCTCCAGCGATGGGACCACCCACATCATCGGGTCGTTCCCAACCGTGGCCGGACACCAGGCGTCGTGGGGAGCTCCGCTTCCCGTTGCAGCCAAGTCGGTGCAGAAGGCCGAACTCATCTCCCCCGACGGGCGCATACTGGCCCGCG
>DASXMT010000411.1:0-5899 GCA_036495505.1 Acidimicrobiales bacterium
GCAGCTGGTCTCCGCTGTTCTGAGACCCGTGGGTCTGAGAAGAATCGTTCCCCCAACGGCCGCTTCGGCTCGCCCAACAGCCGCTTCGGCTCCACCCACGGCCGCTTCGGCTCCACCCACGGCCGCTTCGGCCCATCGCGAACGCCTCGGATCGTGACCGTGGGCGCCGGATTCGTCGGCATCGCCACCGAACCAGCCTTCTTCCCCTGACTCCGCCATCGGCCTGGCCTCGTGGATCCTGGAGCGACGGCGCCCATGGAGCGACAACGACGGCGACGTCTACGACGCGCTCTCCCGGGACTTCCTGCTGACCGGCGTAAGGTTCTACTGGGTGACCGAGAGCATCGGGTCGACCATGCGCTACTACTGGGAGAACTTCCGGGAGCCCAATCGTCTGGCCCATGATCGGATCCCGTCCATCGAGGCGTCCACCGGCATAGCCGTCTTCCGAGCGTTCTTCCGGCCGCCGCGATAGGCGGCGCGCTCGCCGGTCAGGTCGACGAGGGCTTTGTGCCCGGAAGCGACGCGGCTGGAAGCGACGTGGCCGGGAGCAGCACCGCCACGTCGGCCAGCGAGCGCAGCGTGTCGTTGAGATGGGTGCAGGTGCTGACACCGGTGAGCTCGCGCCGGACCCACCGTCGGAGATCGGTCAGGGGCATGCCCGCCACCCGGTGGGCACTGGCCAGGGCGCCTGGGCACTCCATCCATGGCAACACGTGGGCCCGCGCCGCCACCTCGCCGATCCGTCCGGCGGCGCCGTCCACGGTGCCGATCACCGAGTACTCGTGTACTACCGACTCCACCACGTCCCCGTCGGCGTGGCTGTCGCGGAAATGCACGTCGAGCCGGTGATGACCACCGGGCTCTGCCGGTGCCAACACATCGAGCCGCCGACGACGACGTGTCCCGTGAGGGGTCATCGGCGCCATGACGTGCCAGGACCACGGGTCGTCCCGGGACTCGAGGCGGGGCGCCGGCGGCCCCATGGGAACGGGGATGTTGCCCGTGGCCCGGACCGTCACCATCATGGTGGCGTCGTGGGCCCAACCGGCACAGAGGTCGTCCCGGGAGAGGAACTCGGCCGACATGTCGGCCCGGCGCTCGGGAGGTGTCTCTCGCCCGTCGAAGGCACCGGCCCGCTGCAGGGCATAGCCCGAGACCAGGGCCGCGCCCGGCAGGTCATCGAGGAGCAGGTACAAGAGCGAGCCTGCCTCCCCCTCCTCGGGGACGGCCTCGTCGACCCGGCGCCGGAAGCCCGGGCCGACCAGGACGCCGAGCAGCGCGCCCAGTGCGGGGATCTCCGGCGAGGTCTCGATGGCGGCCAGGCGGTGGGTGGCCCCATCGATCCGGGCCTCGAGCACGGCTACCCCTGCCACTTCCACCGAACCATCGAGCGCGGTGCGCAGGTCCCGGGCCCGGGCGTCGACCATCAGGTCGCCGTGCAGGCCGTCCGGGCGCGAGGTGTCGATGCTCGATGTCCGGCGGATCGAACCGGGCTGTCGCGCCGGGGTGGCCAGGGCGGGGTCGCTCGGCCCCGCCGCTTCGGGGAGCAGAAGCATCAGGCCACCGGCCTAGGCCGCGCCGATGAACGAAGTCGGGCGCGACGCGGGAGCACCGTCGATGACCGGCAGCTTCATGTCGCACACCTCCTGAGGCACCTGGCACAATCGGGCGGGCCCAATACCACGCCGATTTTCGACGCTAGCCGCGTCGACCACGAGGCGCCGCTCCCCTGAACCGGCTGGCGCCCTTCGAGGAAGTCGGGGGTGGGGCCGATTCGCCCCGCCGCCGATACCTATTTACCCGTGCCCTTGTAGGAGCTCGACGCTTTACCCGTGCCCTTGTAGGAGCTCGACGCGGCCAGCTCGGCGGCCCGGGCCATGTTGTCGAGGACGACCGCCCCGAACGCTTCAAGTTTCGGATCACTACCGGCCCGCTGGAACCCCTGCTCGAGCACGATGGCCAGCTTCCAGCTGGCCAGAACCAGGTAGTAGTCGAAGTCATCGACCTGCCGCCCGGAGCGCTCGGCATAGAAGGCGAGCAGTTCGCTGCGACCGGGCATGCCCGTGATGTCGACGTAGCCGCCCTCCCCCCGCTCGGCCGAGGTGTCTTCGGGCCAACCCTGGAGAGCCCAGCCCAGGTCGAGCTTGGGGTCGCCGACGGTGCCCATCTCCCAGTCGATGATGGCGGCCAGACGAGCCGGGGTGCCGTTGCGGAACATGACGTTGGCGAACTGGTAGTCGCCGTGCATGATGCCCGGGACGAAGTCGAGGGGGCGGTGGGTCGAGAGCCAGGCGGTGGCTTCCTCGAAGCCGGGGATCTCACGACCCCTGATCCTCTCCAAGAAGCGGGTCCAGCGCTCGACCTGCCGATCATGGAAGCCATCGGGGCGACCGAGATCACCGAGTCCCTTGCCCTGCCAGTCCACTTTTCCCATCTCGACGATGCCGTCAATGAGCTCGTAGGCCAGGCCCCGACGCTCCTTCGGATCGGCGTCATAGGGGGCGGCCCAGCCGCCGAGCGCCATCGGCGACCAGCCGTCGACGAAGCCCATGATGTAGAAGGTCCGGCCCAGCACGCTCGGGTCCTTGCACACGGCAATGGCCTCTGTGTGGGGTACGTCGGTACCGGTCAGCGCCTCGATGATCCGCCACTCGCGCAAGATGCCCTCGTCACGCGTCGCGGGGGCGGTGCTCGGCGGAATCCGGAGCGCACCGTGGAGCTCGCCGCGCCGGATCTCGAATATCTCGTTCTGGCTGCCACCGGAGATGAAGCTCGACTCCACTGGAAGGCCGGCTCCGGGCAGGCCCTCCTTGTCCATCCAGGCGGCGAGCGAAGCCACGTCGACGGTCGGTTCCTCAACAACGTCAGGGGTCATGAATGGTTCCCTCCGGTTCCAGGTAGTGCGCGGTTGGTGTGTTTGACAGTGCTCCGACTTCAGGTCGACGGCTCGATGAGGACCTTGCCCGTGGCCCGTCGTTCGGCCAGGTCGGCCAAGGCGCGATCGGCCTGCTCAAGCGGGTAGGCGGCGGAGACGTGGGGGACCACCTTCCCGGTGGCCAGGAGATCGAGGAGCTCGGCCCGGTCGCGGGCGACATCCTCTGGTTGGTTGCGGGCGATGCCCTCCATGGCGAACCCGGTGACGTTGACGCCTTTCAACAGCACCAGGTTCAACGGGATCCGGGGGATCTCCCCGGAGGCGAATCCGACCGACACGAACCGGCCGCCCCAGCGCATAGCGCGGAGAGCCTGTTCGGAAGCCGGGCCGCCGACGGGATCGATGACCATGTGGGCCCCCCCACCGGTGATCTCCTTGATCCGATCCTTCAGGTTCTCGGTGCGGTAGTCGATCACCGCCTCAGCTCCCTTGTCGAAGCACAGGGCCAGCTTCTCGGGTGTGGAGGCGGCGGCCAACATCCGGGCGCCCAGCACACTGCCCAACTCGATGGCAGCCAGGCCGACCCCTCCGGCCGCGCCCAGGACGACCACCCACTCCCCGGGAATGACCCGACCGACGGTGCGCAGCGCGTGGTACGCGGTGAGGTGGGCCACCACGGAGGCTGCGGCCGACCGGAGGTCCACCGCCGGGTCCACCGGCTGCACCGACGACGCCGGCACCAGGATCTGCTCGGCGAACGCCCCGATCAAGGCGGACCCCATGACCCGGTCCCCGACGGCCACCCCGTCCACTCCCGCGCCGACGGCGCTGACCGTGCCGGCGAACTCACTGCCCGGGGTGAAGGGAACGGGTACGTGGATCTGGTACTGGTCGGCCACCAACAGCACGTCGGGAAAGTTGACGGCGGCGGCGACCACGTCGACCACAACCTGGCCATCGGAGGGTAGCGGTCCCGGGATTTCCTCGACCACGAGGGAGTCGACCGACCCGTACTGGTTGCATCGCAGGGCGCGCATGGATCCGCCGCTCAGGAGTTGCCGACGACGTGCTCGACGTAGTCGGCCAGCCGCTCCCGCGCCGCCTCGCGCTGCGCGGGGAGATGGGCGGTGGGCCAGAGGCCCGGAGAGGGCTCGTAGTCCTTCAGGACCTCGCGGGCCACCGTGACCTTGTGCACTTCGGTGGGTCCGTCGACCACGCTCATGACGGGCGCCATCCACCACATGCTGGCGAAGGGCATCTCGTTGGAGACACCGAGCGCCCCGTGGGCGTGCATGGACCGCCAGACCGCATCGTGGACGACCTTGGGCGTGAGGGCCTTGATGGCGGCGATGTTCTTCCGGGTCTTTTGGTAGTCCTTGTACTGGTCGATCTCCCAGGCCGTGTAGAGGACCAGGAGCCGGAACTGCTGGAGCTCGGCGTAGGAGTCGGCGATGTCACCCTGCATGAATTCCTTCCGGGCCAGCAAGCTGCCCTGGGTCTCGCGGCTCAGCACCCGCTCGCACATGAGGTCGAGTGCTCGTTGGCACGTGGCCACCGTTCGCATGGCGTGATGGACGCGACCCCCACCCAGCCGGGTCTGGGCGATGGCGAAGGCCTGGCCCTCCCCGCCCAGCAAGCTGTCGGCGGGAACGCGGACCTCCTTGTAGTGGATCAGGGCATGCATGCCCTGATCCTCGGATTCACCGGCCAGGCCGACGTGGCGGACCATGTCGACGCCGGGCGTGTCCGTAGGGACCAGGAACATGGAGGCACCCTGATAGACGCTGACGTCGGGATCGGTGACGGCCATCACGATCAGGAAGGCGGCGGTGCGGGCGTTGGAGGAGAAGAACTTCCATCCGTTGATCACCCACTCGTCGCCGTCGCGCACGGCACGGGTGGTGAACTGCTTGGGATCTGACCCGGCCTGAGGTTCGGTCATGGAGTAACAGGAGAAGACTTCGCCGTTCAACAGGGGCTGAAGGTACGTGGCCTTCTGCTCGTCGGTCCCGTAGTGGGCGATGATCTCGGCGTTCCCCGTGTCGGGGGCTTGCGTCCCGAACACGATGGGTGCCCAGCCGGAGACCCCGAGGATCTCGTTCAACAGGGCCAACTTGAGCTGTCCGTAGCCCTTTCCGCCCAGTTCGGGGCCGAGGTGGGCGGCCCACAAGTCGTGGTCCCGAACCTCTTGCTTCATGGGGTCGACGATGGGGCGCAACTCGTCGTCCAGGGGGTGGAACTGCAGATGGGGATAGAGCAGGTCCAATGGTTCGACCCGTTCCTTCACGAACTGGCGGGCCCAGTCCAGCTTTTCTTGAAACTCGGGCTCGGTAGAGAAGTCCCAGGCCATCAGTGTCCTTTCGTCGTAGTCTCTCTCGCCCTCGGGCGAGGTGGTCGGTCAGAGGGAGGGGCGTGCACGCCAAGGCCGGACAGCAATCGCTCATTGCACTCGCTGATCTCCTGCCGGGCGGCCACGGGGTCATCGGCGTGGGCCACGTACATGACGGACCCCTCTCCCAGGGAAGTGAGCAGATGCGCCAGCGGCTCGATGGGCTGGGGCTCGAGCACGCCCTCGGCCACCGCTTCCCGTAAGTACTCGGCGATCTTCCGGGTGGGTCCCTCGATCCGATCGGACCATGCGCTCTGGCCGAAGACGGCCGGCCCGTCGACCATGACGATCTGCCGGTAGGCCTGATTGGTCGAGGCGGCGTCGAGGTAGACCTCGCTGTTGGCCCGGAAGAGGGCCCAGGCGTTGGCGCGGAGGTCACCCGATCGTCGCAACAGGGACTCGATGACCTCGGACTCCACCTCCTCGAACACAGCCCGGAAGAGATCCTCCTTGTCCCGGAAGTGGTGGTACAGCGCTCCTCGGGTCAGGCCGGCTCCCTGCACGATCTCCTCGGTGCGGGTGGCCTGAAACCCGTTGGCGGCGAACAACTCCCTGGCCTTGGCCAGGAGGGCCCGCCGAGTGTCCTGCACATGCACGGCTCGGAGGCCCTTGCCCTCGTCCACGGAGGTCAT
>DASXMT010000412.1:0-4082 GCA_036495505.1 Acidimicrobiales bacterium
ATATTCCGCCCACGAGCCGGCGTACTGGGCTACCTCTGGGCAGGAACCTTTAGTCAAACCCTCTTGCGATGTCCAAAAGCAGCTGAGACTTCCGATCGATCGCCACCAATTCGCCCCAGTCAGCAGGCGCCACGGGTTCATCGTGGCGGATCGTGACGTACTCCTGTAGCTGGAATAGTGCGTCCGCTGTATCGATCGTTTCTCCGAGAAGATTGTTGAGATCGAGATCGGACCTACTGGCAGGGTGAATCCCGTCACGGAGGAAGCCATCTAACTGATCCCAGGCCACCTCGCTGGTGATGGGAGAAAAGGAGCCGGGCGAGAGCTTGTCCAAGTAGTAGGGGCCGCGCACCTTGGGTCCCCACTTGCGAGTTTCCGGATAGGGCGTGACGAAGGAGTAGGGATAGTGCTCGTCATCGAGCATTTCCCTCAGGATCTGACGATCGGATGCCCAAGGCGCCAGAAGCGAGAAACGCCAGGTGTGGATCCAGCGCCAGGTCTCGTTTGGAAACGAGCGACGGTCGTGACGATCAAATGCGAGGATCTCACTAGCCATGCTCACGAAATGATAGGTCTCCGTGGGTGCGTCTGGTCTTGGCAGCGGCGCCCCTCGAGCCGGTGACTGTGTGGGACACTCGTGCCGCGGCGGTGCCGCGAGACACGGAGAGGCTGTTGATGTCGGATAAACGGAGTGAGGGTTTTGCGCAGTCCTCGATTCCGGATGCATATGACCGATTCATGCTCGCCCAACTCTTTGAGCCGTGGGCGAACGATCTCGTCTCACGAGCACGGTTGGAGGCGGGGCAATCCGTCCTCGACGTCGCGAGTGGTCTAGGTCCGGTGGCCAGTAGGGCCGCGGCGGTGGTAGGCCCTCAAGGTCGCGTGGTAGCCAGCGACATCAGTGCACCCATGCTTGCCAGGGCCGCTGCCAGGCCAAAGGGCTCCGGTTCCCATGTCATCGAGTATCTCGAGTGCTCAGCCGTCGCTCTCAATCTCGAAGACGACAGCTTCGACGTCGTGTTTTGTCAGCAAGGTCTCCAGTTCTTTGCCGATCGCGCCACAGCGGTTCGCGAGATGCGGCGCGTGGTCCGGCCCAACGGTCTTGTTGTGATCTCGACTTGGGCCGCCGATCACCCGCTTGGACTGTTCGGACCGATCGCGGAAACGCTCAATGACATGAAGGTGGATGAGCCCTACGCAAACGCCTACGACCCTGCGAGCTATTCAATGGGGGCGTCGGACCTCGGCGAACTGTTTACTCGGTCGGGCCTGCGTGATGTCAGTGTCGAGACCAGGGAGATCGACGCAGTCTGGGAGACGCCTGAAGAGGCAATATGCACGTTGCTGGGTACTCCGTTTGGACCACTCGTAACGAAGCTTTCCTTGGAGCGGCAAGAACAGATCCGAAAGGCTTTAGCCGATCGGCTGGTGAAGTCCGAGCGCGGGACCGTCATCATTCGCACGGTGAGCAACACGGCCCTCGGGCGAAAATAACTTTGCATCGGATCGGTGGCGGTGGCCGATCCGTCGTTCTGGGGCACCTTAAAGGACAACTTCTCGTCGCCCACCTATCGATTGTGAAATTTCCGATGCCTGGGGCCCCAAACACAAACGGCCGACCCGGAGAGTGGGCAGGACGGATGGAGAAGTTCTTCTCGAGGAATGAGGACCTCGAAACAGACTCGACCGCTACCAACGGATCCTCAAAGTGCACCATACGGAGTACCGGTTCCGACAGCCATCCGGCCGCCAATTGCCGAATGACTATTGCAATGAACCTTGAAGCACGGGGGCGGATGGCAGAAGCAGCGGATGCTCGGTGTATCACCTATGGCGGCATGCCAACAGCCATGTGGCTGGCACACGATCTCTACGAGGCGGGTCCAGATTCCGATTGTTGCTCTTAGCGTCAGATTCACCTGTTTCACTAACGCTGGACTCGGACCCATCCATCGTGCCTCGAATCGATTCGTCCACCTCATCCGGCTCGCGATGACAGTATTCCCGGTCCACACCGACAGCAACGCCAAGGGCCATCCTGTAGTTCGTTGGAGCAGGCGACTCTTCGGCAAACAACTGTCACCTGACACCGGACCTGTCGCTCGAGCGTGCAGTTGCGCGTTCTTCAGTTGACTCAGCCTCCGGCGCCTTTCGCGCCATCACGATGGCGAGTCGCTCGCCTTCTGAACCGACGGTGCATAGCGGGACGCATTCCCGGGTACGAAGATCTCAGCGCACGGTCGAGGGGAGGAGACGTGGCGACCGGTACTTCGAGCAAACCGGGACGGTTGAGCGGGGAGACACGACCCGAAGAGACGATCCGGAGCCTGATACCGGCCCGGCTTGATCGGCTGGGCTGGTCGCGATTTCATACTCGACTGGTCATCGCGCTCGGCGTGGCGTGGATTCTGGACGGCCTCGAGATCACCATTGCCAGTAACGCGGAAGGCCTTATCAGCCAAAAGCAAGCTCTGAACCTCTCTTCTTCCGAGGTCGCCTTCGCCGTCGGCACCGTGTACCTCCTCGGAGAAGTAGCGGGGGCACTCTTCTTTGGGCGGATGTCCGACAAGTTCGGCCGGCGGAACCTCTTCATGATCACGCTGGGCGTGTATCTGTTCGGTGGTGTCATGACTGCGTTCACCCTGGGCCACTCACAAGGTTGGGTCTACTGGGTTTGGGCCTCCCGCTTCATCGCCGGCATGGGTATCGGCGGTGAATACGCGGCGATCAACTCGGCCATCGATGAGCTCATCCCCGCCAAGTACCGGGGGCGAGTGGATATCGCCGTGAACGGGACGTACTGGGGCGGCGCGCTAATTGGCACGCTGTTCTTCATCTTCGTGGTGAACCATCTGCCCGTCAGTTACTCCTGGCGGGTCGCCTTCCTAATCGGCCCAGCACTGGGCTTCGTGATTCTCTTCGTGCGCAAGAACCTTCCCGAGAGCCCTCGCTGGCTCCTGATGCACGGACGAGAAGAAAAGGCCGAGAGCGCCGTCAAGAGAATAGAACAGGAGACGGAGCGGGGTGGTGGAACGCTCGGAGAGATCGACGAGTCCAAGGCACTCGAGATCACTCCGGCCAGCGACATCGGGTTCGTAGCGCTGGCTCGGACGCTGTTCGTACACTACCCACGGCGGGCCATCCTCGGCGCCACGTTGATGATCACCCAGTCGTTCCTCTACAACGCCATCTTCTTTACCTACGCGCTCGTTCTCACCAAGGTTTATAACGTCCCGGCGACAGACACTGCCTATTACTTCATCTTCTTTGCACTGGGGAATCTCATCGGCCCGCTCACCATCGGGCATCTCTTCGACACGATCGGGCGGCGAAAGATGATTGCCGGCACCTACATCCTCTCTGGTGTGCTCCTCGCCGGCAGCGCTGTCCTGTTCAATGCGGGCGTTCTCAACGCCGTGACCCAGACCGCGTGCTGGTGCGTGATCTTCTTCTTCGCCTCCGCCGGCGCGTCTGCGGCCTACCTGACGGTGAGCGAGATCTTCCCGGTCGAGGTGCGGGCCAAGGCCATCGCCGTCTTTTTCGCTATTGCGCAGAGCTTCGGCGCCTTCGGTCCTTGGCTCTATGGGGAGCTCATCGGGAACGGGCAGGACCATTTCAAGCTCTTCATCGGTTATCTCATCGGTGCCGGGGTCATGGCTGTGGGCGGGGTGGTTGCGATATTTCTCGGCGTTGACGCCGAACAGAAGTCGCTCGAAGACATTGCGCAGCCGCTTTCTGCCACCCGCCCATCGACCCACCTCGCGGCGATGACCGGCGCACCGCGTTCTCCCGCGGCGCGGAGCATTGTGTAGGAGGTTCCGGTGGAGCGACGATGATCGGCGCTCGCCCACTCTATGTTCGCTATTGGGAAGTGGGACAGAAGAGTCGGGGTCTTGTTGGTGTCGGAGGATCGATCCACCCGGTCTGCTACCAACGGATGGAGGATCGCGTCGCTGAGGATGCCGGGAGGCCGACCGCAGCCAAGTCCCGGCGTTCGGGACACCCGCACTACCGCCAGCAGCAACGGGCGAACCCAACGCGACTCGGGTCGGCATGCTCGGTCAAGTCGTAGTTTCGAACGC